>NZ_JBQYLP010000014.1:0-125208 GCF_052683555.1 Burkholderia sp. BC1 | reverse complement strand
CCGATCATGAACTAAGATTGAAACCGGACCACCCTATGGGGTCAGGCCACCGTCCTGCGGCATCTCTCCCGACGCTACTCGAACATTGCCCGGCAACACCCCTCCATCGCTCATCACCAGATCCATTTGCGCCATCTGATCCTGAATCTGCTGCACCGTGTATTTCCCGTCGCTTTCCGATGCCAGCTTCTTCGCCAGCGTCTGCTCCTTCGCCTTGTTGTCCTCGTGCAACTGCCGGTTGAAGCGATCGACCGCTGCGCCTGTCAACGCACCGGTCCCGCCGCCCACGAGCGCACCCGCGCCGCCGGCCAGCAGGTTCGACGCGACGTTACCCAGCAGCTCGTCGACATTCTTGTTACCGGTCGGCCCCGCATCCTTGATCGATTGCGCGATTTCGGTCAGTTCTGGAGCAAGCTTCGCTGACACGCCTGCTCCCGCCGCGCCGCCGACTGCACCCAATCCGCCCGCCGTCAATCCACCTGTCAGCGCACCACCTGCAATGTGCAAAGCAACACGATTATCACCGCCTTCGGCCCAGTTCTTCGCGTCCTGCAAATACTGCGCCTTGAGCACGGGATCGTCGGTCGCAGCGGCGGCATCGCGTGCGGCTTTCTCCTTCCTGTCCGCATAATTGCCAATCTGCTTCGCAATTGCTTCCGATGCCGCCGTCGCCGCGTTCATCAGATCGCCCTGATTGCTCAAAACCTGTTGCAGGTCCGGCGTCTTGTCGACCTTACCGTTCAAATTCGAGGTATCCCGGTTCAGCGTCGCGAGGTCCTGTTTCTGGCTCCCCTTATCCGTGATCGTGATGCTGCCGTCGCTGATTGCGCTCTTCGTCGTCGCGCTGCTGCTACCGCTCTCGTTCACATACAGCGGCAACGCGCCGCCCGTGTTCTTCCCGTTCGTGCTCGTCGGTCCGTGCGTCGCATAGCTGTTGCCGCCATCACCGATCCCGCCGCCCGCGCTCACACCAACACTGCTCGCATCGTATTCCGAATGGTTCTGAATATCGGAGAACGATAACGTGCCGGTCGTCAACTGATTCTTGTCCGGCGTCGCCGTACTCGCGATATATGCGCCCTTCAGATCGGTATTGCCCTTGACGTTGATGTCGTAACCGCCGCTGCCCGCCTGAATACCGGCTTGCTCCTTCACGCCGGCATAGTTGCCGCTCGCATGCCCGCTCTGTGCACTGAAACTCGCGCTGCCGCCGCCCTGACTGATACTGAAGCCGCCGCCCGTGCTGCTCTGGTGCGCAGCACTATGAGTCGTATCCTGCACCGAGGCGAGGTTCAGATTGCCACCCACGTCCGCCACCACTTTGTTCGCGTTGACGTTCGCGCCAATGACGTTGGTGTCCCCACCGCTCACGATCGTCGCAGTGTTGCTCGCGTTGATGTGCGTGTTGTTCTGCATCGCCGCATCGGAATTGGCATCGCCGTGCGCGCGCGACATCGCAGCCGACACGCCGAAGCCGCCCGTGCCAAAGGACACGCCGACGCTCGCACTGCTCGATTTGTTCGTGCTGCGCGTACTGTCGGTATCCGTGCTGTTCAGCAGGTTGACCTGATTCGTCGCCTGCAACAGCACGTCCTTCGCATTCACGTCCGAGCCCTGGATCGTCACGTTGCCTTGGCCCGCGCTCTTGTCCCCCGTCGCCACGAACGCAGCGGTGCCGCCGGCCTTCACGTTGCTGCCGCGATTTTGCGTGCCGTCTTCACTAAACGTCGACTTGCTTTGCGACGAACCGAAACTCAGTTCGATCTTCGCCTCCGGTTTGCCGCCCGGGCCCAGCGAAGATGCGAGCCCCTTGGCCGCGCCAAACGCATCGGCTACGCCACCGGCTGCAGCGATGCCGTGTAGCGCGGCGGCGCGCCCGTCCTGACTCTGGCCGGCGCTGCGCGCCTGTTGATTCACGTTCTGCACCGCGTCGATGACCGGTGATTTCAACGCCAATGTAAAGCCGCTTTGTTTAACTTCGTGCGTTTCGTCATGATGGGTCGTATTGATCGCCGAATCGATCGTCACGTTCTTACCGGTGCCGCTCACATCCTGCGCCGCGATGACGTCGGAACCCGTGATATGCAGGTCATTGCCAGCCTTCATCGACACGCTGCCATCGGTACTGCCGACGAGGCTGCCGTTCTGCGTCACAGAACTATCGTGCGTCGTATCCTTCTGGTCTCGGTTTCCATACGAAATGCCGCTGCCGGCTGAACCGAAGCCGGATTTCTTTTCCTCGTGGAAGCTCGAACTGTTACTCGTATCCTGCGTGGTGGTAACCGTCAGATTGCGACCCGCTTCCAGCGACAGGTCGTGCGTCGACGCAACCGTGGAACCCGCCACCGTCAGATCGCGTCCGGCGCTGCCCGATACCGTATCGCCCGAAACGGTCGAGCCGATCGACTGCACTTGATGCGACTTCTTTTCGTCGGTCGTCTCGCTTTTCGACAGGAACCCCGAGCGTTCGTCGTGCACCCAGCTTTGCGAGTCGTGGGTCTCGGTGACCGCGCCAACATTGACGTCGCCCTTGGCAACCAACTTGGTTGCGCCGCCCGAAATCGTTCCATCGGCAGCCGTCTGACCGGTCGTCACGTTCGAACCAGCGATAGTCAGATTGCCAATCCGCGACCCGTCGGCCTGAGCGATGACGCCGCCAGCTGCAAGGATGGTGGAAGCAACCGCGTTTTGGCCCGCACCCAGTATGGCGTTATTGCCCGCGTGAATGTCCGTGCCGCGCACGGTCTCGTCATACGATGACGCCGTATGCTGGGTCAGGCTACCGCCGAGCGACCGTTCGTCGTGGTGCTGCGTATCCTTCGCGGCCGTCGCGGTCAAATCACCGCCCGCCACCATCGTCACGTCGTTCTTGCCATCGACGGTCGCATTCGTCAGCGTCGTGTCGCGTCCCGAGACAGCCGTCACATTGCCGCCCGCCGTGATCGCGCTGCCGACGTGCTGCGTCACGTCGTCATGCCCACCATTCAGGCCATCTCGCGTGCCGACGTCCTGCGTAGCCTTCAGACTGATCGTGCCGACGTTGATGTCGCGGCCTGCTCCGACCGACGTATTACGCCCGGACTGGACTGCTGCGCCGTTCACGTTGACATCGCGTCCAGCCAGTGCCTGAACGTCGTTCGTACCGGAAATCACGCCTGTCGCGCGCGTGCCTTGCGCGGAAATTTGCCCGACAAGGCCCGTCGTGCTCGCCGCTCCGGACACGCCCAAGGTCTCAGTTTCGTTCGTGATGTCGCGACCGGCTCGCACCACCGTATCGACTCCGCCGATCCGACCGCTCACGTTGCGCACATCCTGCACGGCAGCCACTGCCGTCGTGCCGCCGCTACCGATCACACCCCGGTTGACGATGGTGTTGCCGATGACCGTCGTAGCCACGTCGCTGACGATATGACCGCTGTTCGCGACGTCCCCCGTACCGTTCAGGTTGACCTTGCTCCCAGCCACAATCGCGCCACTGTGCTGCAAATCGACCGTATTCGCTTGTGCCAGATACAGTTTCGGTACCAGCACGGTCTGATGCGAGCCATCGGGCAAAGTGACGTCCTGCGAGACAAGCCAGACCATATCTGTCGTCAACTGGCGCATCTGTTCGTCCGACAGGCCGACGCCGACCGCGAGATTGAACGCCTTCGCATACGCGACGCCGTTGTTCATCAACGCCGTGTATTCGTCGAGGTTGTCCGAATAGCCAGCAAGGAACGTGCGCCCGGTGAGCTGCGTCACCTGATCGCGCACCAGCCGTTCTTCATACGCGCCGTCACCGAGCCGCTTGAGGGTGGTTTGCGGATTCACGCCGAGCTGCCCGAGCATGTAGTCGCTCGATATGAACTTCGAATATGACGTAAAGCGTGGATCGGTCGCGATCAAGAACGTCTGATCGGGCGCCGGGTGGTACGTATACAGCCCGTTGGTCGGCAATGTCAGATTCGGAATACCGCCCGACGCGTTCCCGAGCGTTTGCGGCCGGCTCGTCTGACCCGTGACGCCAGTCGGCGTATTCGGTCCCGCAATCTGCCCGTTCAGGCCGCCAAGCTGCGTGCCGGTCGCATTACCGCCCGACACGCCGGAACCCGTGACGGTCTGGCCGAGCCGATCCACGGCCGCCACATTGATCGATTGGGCATCCGTTTGTACCGTCTGGTTCGAAGTGGCGATCGCCGGCAACGCGGCGATCGTCGTCGGCGGCAGCGGCGTGACGGGGTAATTTACGGTCTGCGTATCGGTGTCGCCGCCGGTTTTCTGGTGCCAGTAGAAAGTCGACGTTTGCTGTTCACTCACGCTCTGTTGCAGTACGGTTCCCTTGTCGGTGACGGTGCCGCCTGCCGCCCGACGCACCAGCTCGCCGCCTGCTGCCATGATCGACGATTCGTTGGTGATCGAACCGCCGTCCGAGTTGATTCGGATCGCACCTTGCGCCTGCATCTTCGCCGGGTCGGACGCGGCGACTAGCTTGTCTGTGGTCGTCGTGGTCGTGGTGGTGCGCTGCGTCTCGACGTAATCGTGCGAGTCAGGACCGAGATCGGTTCTCACACGGACTTGATCCGGCCGAATCTGTGTCTTCGGATCCCAATCCGGCCAGAACGTGATCGTATAGGTCGTGCCGTTGTCTTGAATGCTGTTGTAGGTCTGCGTCGGATTCGTTGCGATATTGCGCGTCTGGTCGACCGGCCGCAGGCAAAAAACATCCTCACATTTGGTGAGATCGTTGTAGGTTTCAACAATCGGTTGCGTCAGCGAGAAAGTCTGCGTGCTCGCATCCAAGTTCGCGACCTGTGATTTCGGCACCGTCACCGTCACCGGATTGCGCAGCGCGCCCGCCATGTTCCCCGAAATCGGATCGGCTTCGCCGCCCCATGTCCATTGCGGGAAAGTTTTGCTGTAATGCCACTGCGTGCGCTTACCGATCGGGATACCAGCCGTATAGATGTCCAGCGATACCGACGTACTTTGCGGCGTACCGGGTTCAGTAAGAAGGGATGTACGCTTGTTGATCAGCGTGTGCGCGGCGACATCCAGATTGCCGTCGGCCTCGATATTGGCCGAGTCGTTCGTGATCGTGTTGGTCTGATTCGACAGCAGGCCCGCTGCGTCACGCGTGCCGTCCTTCGCTAGCTCAAGATCGCCGCCGCTGTAGATCGTCGCCCCGTCGCTGTTCGTAATCGAGTTCGACGCATAGAGCCGCGTTTTGGTTGCCCCGGCAATCACGGCTTGCGCGCCGGTATTCCGCACATCGGTCGCGTTGACCAGCACGTCGTTGCCGATTACCGTGCCCGTGTTGACCAGCGTTGTACTGTTCGTCGTGACCGAATCACCTTCGATTCGACCTGCGTTCGTCAAGGTATCGGTCGCGGTAACGGTCGTCGCCGCCGAATTGATGTCGGCCCCCGCCTGGTTGACGACGTTGTTACCGCTCGCGTGTATGTCACCTACCGCCGCCAATGTGCCGGCGTTCGTCAAGGTGCCCGTTGCGGACACATCCATGTCGCCGTCCGCGCGCAGCCGGTTGGCTGCGCCGTTCGTATAGTCGCCATCGACGTGCAGGCCGAGATTGCGGCCGGCGGTCATTTCGCCGTCGCCGATCACGCCACCGCTGACCACTACATCGCGGTTCGCGCGAATCGTCCCGGCTTGGTTCGACAACGACGCAACCTTGACGGATACGTCCTGTCCGCCTTCCATTTTGCCGCTGTCGTTCAGTACGGTCGCGCCAGCCTGGTTCAGGCTGAACACAGCGCCGCCGTACATCGCGCCGCCAGAATTGTCAAGCCACTGTGCGATGTTGAAATTTCCGGCCTTGCCAGCAACGAGGTTTGCATTGTTCGTGTTCGTGACGCGCTGCGCGTTGACAGTCACGTCTGCGTTGCCGCCCGCCGTGCCCGCATCATTGTCGATCGTTGCAGCCGAGAGGATGGTCGCACCATCCCCGGCATTGGTCAGCGTACCTGAGCGGTTCACAATGCTCGCAGCGGATACGTCCATCGTGCCGTGCGTGCCGTTTGCCGACATGATGCCTTGATCGTTCGACAGCACGCCGCCAGTCGATACCGTGAGATTTCCGCCCGACTGCGTACTGCCGAACGAATTCACATAGTCGCCTTGCGTGGACGCGGCAAGCGAAGCCTTCCCGTAGAACTTGCCGCGGGCATTCACGATGCCGGTATTCGCCAGAATGTTCGCGACGCGCTGGGACGACATCACACCGCTCGAATTGTCCAGGTTGGACGAGCGCGAGACCAGATCACCGTTGGTGACGATTTGGCCGCCGATATTCGAAATCGCGCCCGTTGTCGTCAGCGCGAGTTGGCCCGTGCCGGCGTGGCTGACGTTGCCGCCATCATTCGACATCGAGTGCGCGTTGATCGTCAGGTTCGTCGCGTTGGTGGTGACGGTCCCTTGTTCGTTGTGGAGCGCACCGCCGACGGAAAGCGTTTGATCGGTCTTGCCATATTGCTGGATCGATCCGTTTTGATTCAGCAGATCGCCTGCCGTCGTCACGCCGAGCGCGTCGCCCTCAATCGTGCCCCGGCCATTGTCGACCGAAGCCGCCGAAATCGTGTTCGTTGAACCGGACAACAACCCTTGCTGGTTGTTCAACGTCCCAACAACGTGCGTGTCCAGTTTTGCGCCGGCGGCGACGCTGCCTGAATGGTTGTCGAAGGTCTGCGAACGGATGGTCGCATCCGTCTTCGCACCCAGTTTGCCTTGGTTCGACAGCGTGTCGGCCGTCACCCGCAACGCGCCGTTCGTCAGCGCTTGGCCGCTATTCGAAATCGTGCCGGCGTTCAGGTCGAGCGTGCCCGTGCCGGCGTGCTGAATCAAGCCCGTGTCATTCTGAATCGCATGCGCCGAAATCCCCAGACTGTGGGCATTCGATGCGATCGATCCCGACGCACCGTTGTCGAGCGTCCCGCCAACCGACAAGTGTTGATCGGACGACCCGTATTGACGCAGCACACCACCGCGATTCATGAGGTCGCCTGTCGTCGTGATGCCCAACTCATCGCCGTCGATCAAACCGCCGTCATTCTGGATCGACGCGGCCGATACATGGGTCGTGGAACCGGAGATTTTCGCTTGGCTGTTGTTCAGCGCCTCAACGACGGTCGCGTCGAGCTTCGCCCCCGCCAGCAGCGCACCGGAATGATTGTCCAGCGTACGCGACTGGACGGTCAGATCAGTTTTGGAATTGAACTCCCCCTGATTCGCAATCGTATCGGCCGAGACGTCGGTCGCGCCGTTCGAGCCGATCACGCCGCCCGCCGCGCCTTGTGCGGTCGTGCCTGCTGCATTGACCAGCGCACCGTTGACATGCACGGACAGGCCGTCCGTGCCGAGCGAGGTGGCGCGCCCGGCTGAATTGTTCATCGACGCGCCGATAATCGTCTCCCGGCCGGCCGCCTGCATCAGCCCTTGACGGTTATCGATAGCTCCGGCCGCGTCCAGCTCCAGGGACGCACCGGACACCATTTGCCCGCCGACATTCGACACCGAGCCCGCATGAATCGCTTGCGCCGCACCCGACGACAGATTTCCACCATCATTGACCAGCGCCCCTGCTGCGGTCGCGGACAGCGCCCCGCCTGCAATCGCTGACGCGTGCGCGAGATTCAGGTCGCCCTGTGTCGTCGTCAGTGTCAGGGCGCTGCCGGCCGATGTCGTGCTGCTCGACAGATCCAGCCCGGCCCCTTGCAAGGTCGCATTGCCGCCCGCACGGGTGTGGCCGCTCGCGCTGAGTTGTCCGGTCGTCGTCACGTTCAGATCGCCGCTCTGGGCAACGGTTCCGTCGCTGTTCACGCCCGCACCGAGCGTCCCGGTCGAATTGACGCTACCGGCATTCACGGTCGCGTTCTGCTGCGCCGCGAGCGCGCCGGTGTTAGAGAGATCGGCGCTCGTGCTGACCGACAGCGACTGCTGCGCGTACGTCGTGCCGCTATTCTGGATGCCGCCTGCTGCCGACAGCGCAAGGTTGCCGCTCGCGGTCGACTTGCCCGTCAGCACCAGGCGCCCGTCCGATTGCAGCGTCAAATCGCCGGCCTGCGCCGCGATCGTCCCGGCGTTCGCCACACCCACGCCTGCAGAGTTGCCAACCAAAAATACCCTATTGGCATACATCCCGCCTAACTGAGCCACGTCAATCGCGACGGCAGGAGCGGGACCGTCACCGGCGATCTGCGTCGCGGCAAGCGTGTCGTGATTAACCTGGTTCGTACCGGCGATTACATTGAGGTTCTTCGCATAGATCGCGGCATTGGCCTGCACGGCGCGGGCGATCAGGTCGACTTGATCGACATTCGACGCATTGAGGCCAGCGCCTTGTACGGTAATGAGCCCGCGCGATACGTTATAGCCGGCCAACGATCCGTCCGTGCCAAACTGCGGCACACCCGTTGTGAGGACGGCACGTGACGTGTTGATAAACCCGCCGCCATCTACGACGATGCCGGCCGGATTAGCGAGCACGATCTCCGCGCGGCTTCCTGCGACCTCGACATACCCCTTGATCTGACTGGCCGCCGTGCTGCTGACCTGGTTGACGATGATGCGCGCCGCCTGTCCCGCACTGAGGTTTGGATTGCCGTTGATATAGCCGGCTTGCTGTGTATTAACGATCGTCGGCGAGTTGTTCAGGATGGCGCCATTCTTCTGAACGTCGAACTGGTTGTAGGTGTTCAACGACACACCGGCGCCGCCCGGCTTGTTGATATTCACTTGCGGCAGGCCATTGGGCGTCTGGATCACCGACGGCGCATTCGGCCCTGCCCCGACGATTTGCGCCTGCAACCACATCGGCATCGCGCCCGCGGCAATCAGAGCGCCGAATGCGGCAAAACGCAACCCAAACTGAGCCACCCCATGCATACCGCTGCGATCGACGGCGCGCTGCGTTTCGCCAGCGCTTGCTTTCCCCGCTGCGCTGGCCGTTTCTTCAACTGCGACCAGCATCCCGTGCAAACGGCTGAATACCAGCCGATAATGTTTTTTATTCATGGTCTACTCGCGATTCGTTCTATCCGCTCTCACGGAATCCGAACATCGCACGAAATCCAATAAAACAGCGTCAACAAATGTCAAGCGTTGCTGAGAAGTCACGAACTAACCGGAAACTCTCCGCACTTGTATTAATGGCGAGTTCGCCGATCCGCAATCCCAATCCGGCAATTCAAACAGCGCCTTCTTTTAGTCGGGAGTATCGGTAGCATTGACTTCGGCAATCCGCGCGAATATTACCTCAGCCGTCATCTCAAAAATTCCTGACAGAATTGCGAGGTCGAATCTGCACATGTCCCGCGATCGACTCTGTGACCACATATCGCCCTCCCGAGTACGGCCAGCTACGGCCGCTCCGTCGCTACATTTCCGCATCGGCACACTTCGCTTGGGACTCTCCGTGAACTGCTCTGGAGATCCGGGCCACAAATGAGCGTTCGTATTTCGGAGGTAATTACGGAAGATTGGCGATGACGCGCGAGCAAGACTCGGTGAAGCAGATCGTGGCCACGCTTAAGCAGGCCGAGGAGGGTATGCCGGTAGCAGATCCGGACCGGCAGTCGGGAATATCGAAGCAGACGTATTTCGAAGTCCAGATCGACTTCAGCCGATCGGCAAACCAAGCGACAAGGGGCTCATTGAGACATTCAACGGCTCGCTCGAGGACGATGCCTGAACCTGCATTGGTTCGCATCGATGTTGGACGCGAAACCCGCCAATACAGTCTTCGCCTACGGCCGAAGGTTTATGAAAGATCCTGTACTAACACTCGGCACTGTCCAAGAATTCGAAGCGGTTCAGTGATGCCTGTCAGCGGCATGGTGCACTTACAGCCGAGAGGGGGCACTTCATCAGATGAGGCGACCATCAACCCAAATCCCCTAGAGGTGCTCCTGCGCCTCCCTCAGATTCACACGAGTCAAACCGGCCAAATCAAAAACAAAAAACCCGCGAAGCCTTGCGCAATCGCGGGTCTCTGCTTCTTGAGGACGGGCATGGACAGGTATTTGGTGCCGGGGACCGGAAACTAGAAGAGTGCCGAATCAAGTACTTGCGGCAGCATGGTGCGGATTTGTAGCAGGAAGAAGAAAGTGCGCGCCATCTTCGACCGGACCCGAACCGGCGCGCCAGAGCTATTTTACGGCCGTCAGCGCGTCGTAGTCGCGCTCGCACTGCTGGCCGGCGATGCGGGCACGGTCAGCATATTCCGCCAGTTCTCCCGCGCGCTGGTCAGCGCGGCCGAGCACGTCGGCAAGCAGATCGAGGGCGTCGCCGGTTGACGGGCCTCCGGGCGTAGCGGCGGGATGCCGCGCGCGTTCGACGAGCCGGTCGACTTGCTTGCGCAGGCCGTCAGCAGCAGTAGCAGCGGCAGCAGCATCTGCGCGCGCCTGGTCACGTTCTTTCGCAGCATGGTCTGCGTTCTCCTGTTGCGCCGTCGTGCGGCGTTGGTATTCGTCTCGCGCGGCCTTCAGTTCGCGGATCTGCTTCGACTGATCAGCGACTGTGGCCGATTGGTCAGCGTCGTGATGGCCTTTGCAGTAGCCGCCAGCCATGCCCATCGCTGCTGCTGCGACGACGGCCAGCCAGAATCGCGGTGCCTCAACCATCACAACCCCCGCTCGCACAGGGCACGCTCTTCGGCGCGCCGTTTCACGAGGCCCGGCAACACGCGTCCGCCGGCGGTTACCCACTGTGGCCGGCCGTTATCCGACTCATTGATCGCGCGGCATGCGCCCTTCCAGTCGCCGGCGTTGAACCGCTTCGCCGTCGTGCTGCCGCAGTACGCACCGGCGCCGACGTTGTAGGCGAAGCTCACGGCGGCCGCGAGCTGGTACGTGCGGCCCTTCAGCGTCGGCGTGCATTTCAACACCAGCGCGGCGTGCTCGATGAGGCGTTGCTCAAGGCGTGCGCGGCACTCGTCCGGCGTGAAGCGCTGGCCGGCGCGCACGTCCTTCGTGTCGCCGTTGCAGGCCGTGATGATCCCGATCGGGTCCGGCCGCGCGACGAGCTCGAGCCCCTCGAACTTCGGGACCATGGAAAAAAGAAGGGCTGCCGCAGCAGCCCCAACAACGCCCACAAGCGTCCTCTTCGGCACGTCAGCCATCGTGCTTCTCCATCTCCATAATGCGCATATCCGACTCGCGCTGTTCGCGGCGATCCTTCCGCCACATGAAAAAGAAGTTCAGTCCGAACGTCGCGATCGCCGTCAAAATACCGACGATCACCCCGATGTCCGTCAGCGTCAGCGACGACGCCACGGCAGTAACGCTCCCCACGTAGCTCGCGACTTCGGTTGGACTCGCTCGCATCTGTTCCCCGTAAAGAAAAAGCCGCCAACGTCGGCGGCCTGTTACACGATCCCCGTTCCATCCAGCACCATGAATCTCGAATGGAACTGCTCACGAAACCCGACGAAGTTGTTCCCACCACCATCGCCATGAATCATGGTTCCCCACGAAACAACGTTTCCAGTCACGCGAATCGACGTAAGCTGCACTCCCGGCGGATCGTTCCACCATATTTTTCTCACCGAGTAAATCGCTGAAGCGATAACTGGCGCTGCGTACGCGCGGGATTGCCACGGCGGCGAAGGCCGTCCGATAACTGCCCAGCCGGTTCCCGGGATGTACTCGTCATAAATGACATCGAGTACTCGCAGGAACGGTCTGGATGAATCGGCAATCAGCACCCCCCCAGCGTCGAATACCTGCATCCCGAAATTGCCGGCTGCAGGCGGCACCTTGTCAAACAGAAACAGGTAGACGGTGCATGGCTGCTCGGTAACGAACGTCAATGTGTAAACTAGATCACTGCGCTTGGCGGCCCAGAGTGTTATCCCCGTGCCTCCAGATGCATACACGCCATACATCGGTCCGGCATTCGCATTGAACGTGAACGTCACGTTCGGCATCGAAGCGCGAAATTCCCTATTAGCGTCGTTGTACGCCAAGTGCAGATCGCTGTTGACCGCCTGGCCGACCATCGCCTGCACCATTTGATAGTTGGGCGTTCGCCCGTCGATCTGATACAACCCGGTATCAGTGAATGCCTGAAATCCCGCCGGCATCAATACACTCCGAAAACAATCCACCCTGGAACGCGGGTGTATGCGTTAGAGCCGCTGTCGTTCGGGCTATACGACCAGCTGATTCCACCGGCATTGATGGAAACGACGGGAGACGGCTCTGCGCCAGAGACGCGGTAGAACAGCTGCTCCGGCATAAATGCCCAGAACGGCTCACCGCCCGACATATCGGCGGCGACACTTCCGTCAACACCTCCCGTATGCACGATCCCGACAACTCGCCCTGCACGCGATTTCGCATCGAGGAGCAGACGGCCTGCACCGTCAAAAATCTGAAGGCCAGCAACCATCACCACATCCCCATACGCACGCGCAGCATGCCGTTTCCGTCATAGACGCGCACGCTACTGCCGTCCAGCACCAGCCGATTTCCGCTTCCGTCCGCAGCGTTGATCTCGAACCACCCGCTCTTATCGAGTCTCCACCCCTGCCGGCCCGCGATGTAGTTGTCGGACTGAATGTAGCTGCCGATCATCGCGTTCGTGATCCATCCAGCGCCGATCAACGCCTGACGAATGAAGACCTGACCGCCCTGCACAACGAATGGCACGATCATCGAGCCGCCGTTGTTCGGGTCGACCACAGCGAACCGCTGGGCCGACACCAACACCTGCGATTCGATGATCCCGTTGTTGTTGTCGACGCCGACACCGATTCCAGCGATGTACGTGCGCCCGTCCGAGGTGATTTGCGTCTTGATCTGGTACGACGCGGAGACGCGCCCGTTCAGATCCGCATACGACTGCGCGACGGTCTGCACGGCGGCCGCATTTTCGTTCGCCTTCGCCTGGACGGTCGTGATCTGTTGCGCCATTGCGCTGTCAGCGTCGACACGCGCCTTCGCCTCGGTCTGGACAGCAGCGGACAGCGTTGCGGTCGCCGAATTCATCTGAGCTGCTACGGTCTCGACCTTTTGCGCAACAGCCATGTCGCCCTCGGCGATCGCCGACTGCAGCGACCACACGCCGGCATACATGGTGTCGTCGCCCGCGTACTCTTCCGCGTCGCCGGCCATCGGAGGCGTGATCGAGTCGATCGGCTCGAGCAGATCGTGGCCCAGCGAACTTTTGCCGATCTGGCCGCGAAAGTAGTCCTCGTATGCCGCCTCATCGGTAGTCGGCTGCCCCTGCACGCCGGGACCGTCGGCCGGATACCATGGCCCGACGTTTCCGGACGTGTCGACGAGACGCGCCCAGAAGTAGAAGACCTGCCCGACCGCAAGCCCCTGATACGACGTGGACGCCTGGGGATACGCGAAATCCGAAAACTTCGTAGCGTCGTCGCGGCTCGGCGTCCGGCTGTACCAGATCTCGGTGCGCTGCGTGTCGGCTGCCGAGCCGTCCCCTGGGAACTTCCACTCCAGGTTGATTCCGTACACCACACCGGACGCCTTGAGCGAAACCACGGACGGCGGTGGAGTCGTTTTCCCCATCAGCATCGTTTCCGCGCTGACGGCCGGCAGCGACGTCACGTTCATCACGTTCTGCGCGCGCACACGCGCGACGTAGCGCCCCTGATAGATGCCCGGGATCTCAACCTGCAGACCGCCCGTCTGTGCAACAGCGACCCAGTCGCCGTTATCCTTCCGCCATTCCGGCAGATACGTCACCGCCTTGTCCGCGGCGTCCCACGCGATCACCATGTTGGTTTTCGCGATGCCCTGGTCAATCACCGAGTACGTCGTCAATCTGACGTTGCTCGGCGGTGCCTGTACCGATGGCGGCACGACCGTCACAGGCCGCTGCTGAATCTGCGCGCCGTCGTCGATCGCCGCGTACTTGCCCGGCTCATGTCGCGTTGCAGTGATCGTGTAGGCGATCTGCCCTTCTTCGTCACTTTCCTGCACGCTGACGACGCGGTACAGCTGCGCGGTGAGCGCATCGCTTTCCAGCATCCATACCGCGCCGGAGACCGGATCGGCATCGAAGCGGTCGACCAACGTAAGCGTGTCGCCGTCGACCGACTTCACCGCGCGCGACTGTGCGACGCCCGACGGTAGGATCGCCGTGAAGCGATCGCCCGGCGCCACGGCGGGCGCCTTGTCCAGCACGACAACCGCGCCGGCAGCGGAGCGGATGCGGCCGCCGATGCGCCGCCCCGCCTTGCGCGGATCGGCAATAGCGATCACCTGCCCCGGACCGACCAGCACGCCGTCCATGCCAACCTGAAACGACACCGTCCCCGCCTCGTACCGCGACGTGAGCAAAATCCATTGGCCGACGCGATGTGCCTGCGCCTGCGACGTGCAACCGAACGCGGTAACCTGTGTCTTAACGACGCCGTAGCGCGCGATCCCGTCCTCGTCCGGCACGTATTCCACGGCTTGCTTGTACTGGTTCGCCGGGTCGTTGTAGCTGACGAGCGCGACCGTGTACCGCGTCTTGCGCTCGCTGCCGACATACCGGAACGAGCCATCGATCACGTTCGCCGCCGTGTACACGTACACCGGATCCGACGGCATGTCCGCCGATGCGACGACAGCTCCGGGGCCCCAGTAGGCGATGCCGCGGAAGACGCTCGCGATGTCCTGCAACACCTTGAATGCGTCGGCGGCAGACTGGATCACGCAGTTGCAGGCGAATCGCGGCTCGACGCCGCCTTTTCCGTCCGACACCATCACATCGCAGTAGCGCGCGATCTCGTACAGCCCCCACTTGTCGATCATCGATGCATCGACGGTCTTTCCGAGCCCGTAGCGCTCGTTCAACAGCAGGTCGTAGAAGATCCACGCGGGATTGTTCGTCCATGCCGGCTTGAACGTGCCGTCCCACGTGCCCGAGTACGTGCGCGTTTCGGGGTCGTAGTTCGACGGCACACGCACGATCAGACCTCGAACGTGGTACGAGCGCACCGGGACCTGCGAGAATGAGCGCGCGTCAAACGTCATACCCACGAGCGCAGTCATCGGATAGCGCAGCTTGCGGTCGATGATTTCGGTGATCGCCTCGATGTTCACCGTGTCGGCGATCAGCGAGCTGTGTGCATTCGGCGTAATGCGCCGCACGCGCACCAGCCAGCCGGATTTCGCACTCGGCAGTTCGATCCGATGGGAACGCTCGTACAGCGACGTCGTCTTGCCATCGAAGGCGCCACGCAGCACTTCCGCGTACGAGCCCCCGTCAACCGACAGGTCAATCGCATACTCGACGCGGTAGCCGAACACGCCGGAGGACGGGTCGCTCTTCTGCAGTGCGGGCACGCCGAAGCGAATACGGACCGCTGTGAGTTGCGTGTTCTGCACCTGCCGCACCCAAGGCGCATCCGACGTCAGCGGGATCCCAACCGCAGTTTCGCGTTCGACCGCCGGAAAGCCGGGCATGTAGTCCTGATCCAGCGTTCCCGTCCGAACGTCGACCGTGTAGTTCTGGAAGTTGACCGAGCCGTCGGCGTTCTGGATCGGCGTGCCGTCGAGGTAGACCGACTGCATACCGTTGACCAAGCCCGCGATCGGGCCTTCACCAATGATGTCGAGCACCTTCGCGCGCGCGGTCGAATGGAGGCTGTCCGGCGACTCGCCACCGCCACCACCACCGCCCCCACCCTTTGCACCGCTGATCCGCTTCAACCCGGATTCCGCGTATATCTTTTTCACTGTTGGTCCTCTGCGTAGATGCCCGAGCTCGCGACCTTCGAACCGGTGATCGTGTCGCCGTAAATCAGCGGCACGGGCTCCCCCTGAGCCGCGCTGTTCACAGGCCCGTTGAAGTAGTAGGACGTGCCGTTGTCAGTGACGCCAGCCAGCCCGGGCTGATGCGGGCTCAGCATTTGCGCGACACCGCCGAGCATCACCGAAGCGCCCATCGCGATCAGCGACGGTTGCTCGAACACGAAGCCGACGACGGCCAGTGCTGCCCCAAGAATTGTCTGGAACAGCCCTCCGCTTTTGCTCCCGATGATCACCGGAGCGATTCGAATCGCCTCGTCCCCTACGGGTGCCGTGAGATCGTCCTGGCTCAGGTTTCGGCGGCCGTTGAACACGGCGAACGTGAGTCCGTTGTCGCGTGCCTCGAGCAGAAATTTGCGGAAGCCCGGCAGCAATACCGACAGTGCTCGCACGGCCTCGGCTGTCGACGAAACAGCCAGCCGATGCACGCGCCCGAAACGCGTGCCCGCGATCCCGTACAGCCTCACCTCTCGCAATTTCTCGCTCAATTGACGCCTCCCACGTAGCGCAGCACCGTGGTACAGCTGTCGCGCCACATCGAACCCCATACGGCCTTTCCGGACAGCCGGCCGTACATGTGATGCGCGAACATGCCGTCGCCGAGATAGACGCCGGCGTGATTCGGAACACCGTTCTTGCTACGGATTTGCATCAGCAGGACGTCGCCCGGTTCGAGCGTCACGTCGCGGCCGACGTCGAGAAAGCCGGCGTCCTGGTAGTGTGCGATGTACAGGTTCGAATGGCCGTCAGCCCACCACCCGTCCTTACGTTCGAAATCCGGCAGCGCGATTCCACGCTCGGCGAGATACCAGTCCCGGATCAACGCGTAGCAGTCGAGCACGCCGTGCAGAAATTCGCGGCCATACAGCGGCGCGACATATCCGCTGGGTCCGAATTCGTTCCAGTCGTCGACGCCGATCGATCCGTCTGCCTGAACGCCGAGCGACACAATGACCCATTGCGGAATGCCGGCGCGCTCGCATACGGTACGATCGGCCATGCTCGGCTGCGCCGTGCCGTTCGGATGCGAATGCACCATCGCAACGATTTCCCCCATGTCTTCGGCGTCCGCGTAGTCTTCGGGCGCGAGCGCGAACTGGTCGGTCGGAGTCGGCGCGACATTTCGCCCCGGCAAATACACGTCACCCGCCGCTGTCCGCACGATGAGCCCGCAGCACTCGCGCGGATACTCGGCGAGTGCGTGATCGGCAATCGCCTGCTTGATTCGTTCGTCCATAAAAAAACCCGCCGGTTGGCGGGTCCGTGATGGGATGTTGATCGTCGGCTATGCGAGCGTGTCGCACAAAAAGCCGCCGTAAGGCAGCGGGTTATTCACGCCGAACCGGCGTTCGCATCCGCTGATCCGCTGGCTGCAGCGATCCAACGCAGGATCGCTCACCGGGTTGTCGTTCTTGTCGAAAAACACCATGGCGGTGTATCCGCACTCGGGACCGCGGTAGCGCCACTGGCACGTGCCGACGATCTGGCGTGCGGGAACCTGCTGTCCGCCGAAATCGAGCGGCGACGACAGCGTGAACTCGACCTGCACGCCCGGCTGTTCGTCGCTTTTCTGCTCGATTCGCCATTGCTCGACCGGCCATTGCTCGTTCGGGTCCGCGGTCGGATTCCCGTCCGGGAAATTCACCGCGTCGAGATACTTCGCCAGCGTGCGCCGGCGAAACACCTTCGCACCGACCAGATCCTCCAGCGCGACACACATTGCGGTGATCGTGCCGTTGATGTCGCCGACAGTAAGTGTCGGCGCCGGCTGCCTGGCGTCCGACGTCCGTTCGAAACCGGCCGCCTGGATCGGCCACGGCTTGTACTCTTGACCCTGCCACACGATCGACGTCGACTGCAGGTGCCCATGAAAACGCAGCACATCGCCGCCGATCGCTGTGCAGTCGACCTCAAATAGCTCGATACGGTGACCGGGCTCGAGCGATTGAATATCGGCGACTATTGACATCACCGCACCTTCACAATCAGAACTTGGATCATCCCTCCGACAGCGCTTCCCGCACCGCCGCCACTGATCACAAACCCAACGTCGATATAGCCACCATCCCAGGCGTTGCTCGTCATCGCTGGGAACGCCCAGTTGGTTCCATTCGACGCGGGCATACCGTTCACGAAAATCATGTGCGTATCAAATGCAAAGGGTGCAGCTAAATAGATTCGCAGTCGGCCTACGCCAAGGTACGTTGCAGAGCAATTGAACGCCGTTCCGGCTCCGGCGTACTCGGTGTTTCCTGACCAGTACGCCCACACAACAGGAATATTCCGGCCACCAAGAGAAACAGGCACCCCGGCTCTTTTTTGGTCCACATTGGCGGCGATCAGCGGCTGCCAATCTCCGTCGCCGTGGTTGACCGCGACACCGGCCGATGCGCCATCGTGAAATACTTCCGCGTACTTGTCGGTTGGCAGTGCGCCGCCGGTCGCGGAAGAAAATACATAACCGCTGGAGAGAAAGGAGGCGGCGCTACCGCTCTGCGCAACCACCGCACCGCCTATCGACTTGTACGTTCCGTTATATTGGTCAGGCTTGAAGTTCCCACTGTCCCACGGTACGTTTCCACCGAAATTCGGGCGGCTGGTAAATTTGCTGATACTTGCGGTTCCTTTGACCTGCAATGCTGTCGAGCCGTCGTCGGCAGCACCGCCCACAAGGACGCGGCCGCCAACTGTGAGGTTTCCGCCGACGGTCTCATCCCACAGCATTTTCCCGCGCTCTGCAACGTGCCAGTATTTCGCGCCGTCGGATACGTATGTCGCCCAGTCGCCTTTATTGAGCGTCCCGATCTGAGTGCCATCGCTACCTTGCGGTGCGATAGTTACCGGGCTTCCGGCGTTGAAGAAGTGCAGACACGCATTCACCGGGACAGAGGACGCGAGCGGGATCGTAATCGATTTGCCCTGATCCGCGATGTTGATGCCGTACCGCGTGCCAACTTGCGCGGGTTTCAGCGTCGTGCTGTCGGTAATCAACTCGTAGCCGAGTGCGACGCATGTGTTGATAACATCGATGTTCGCATTCATTTTCACGAACCCTGCGCGCGTCGAATCACCGTCCTTCCCAGCAGGTGGGGTTCCGAGATTGATTTTTTGAAGCGTAGGCATGGCCTTCCTTATGGCGCAAACGTCTCTTCAAACTGAGCCGTGATTGTGTAGATCTCACCGTTCTTCACCGGCTCGCTGTACTTCTCACACACGAACCGCCCCTGCGGCCTGAGCGGTGGCGTCCAGAAGAACGAGACAGAGCCGGCGTGTGCGTCAAGAAACGCAAGGATCGCGGCGATCATGTCCGCGCGCCCCACGAATCGAAGGTTGTACGTAGCCGTCCGGTTATTCAGGCCGTCGGCTGCGCGCTGCGTGTACCCATCGCCGAACCCGGCCTTGCGCACACGCAGCGTCGTATCGCCACCGAACCCCTCGACGGTCGGCGACCAGTTAAACGTGTCGGTCATTAACCCATCCCGTTTTTCAACTTCCAGAGAGTCCCGCCCTGCCGGCTTTCGGTTGCGATCAGCCCCTGCACCAGCTGCTTGAGCTTCTTCGCAAACTCGGCGCTTGCCATCATCTGCGACGCGTCGGCCGTGCCGCCCTCGATCGTTATCGGAATATTCAGCTGCAGTGCCGCGCCATCGCCACCGAACTGCTCGCCAGAACCAGCACCACCGCCGCCAACAAGTCCACCACTCGCAAATTTCGCGAACCCGACGTCGCGGCCGCTGTTGATCGCCTCGAGCAAGCGCAGCACGCCGGGCTTCCGAACCGCAGAAGCCTTGACGACGAACTCGTCGTTCGACAGCCATGCAGGGATACTGTCGCTCGTCGACGTGCCCGGCCCCGTGACGTGGCCGCCGGTCGCAAGATGGAACCCGTACGCGTTGCCGCCGGCGGCGGCCGCGACGCCATCCGACAGCCCGCCCGCCAGTCCGCCGAGCAGCGACGACGAGCTGTAACCACCTGCGGCAGAGGCGCCGAGTCCGATTGCATTGCCGAGCCAACCGAACACGGGCGCGAGTGCAGCGCGAGCGGCAAACCGCGCAAGGTCGGCGATCATGCTGTCGACAAGCCCTTTAAAATTCAGCTTGCCCGTCGATACGAACGACACAACAGCGTCTTCGATTCCCTTGAACGAGTTGGTGAACGCCTCTTCGGCCATCCCGGCCGCGTTCTGCGCAGACTCCTGATACAGTGCAACCGCCCGGCTCGCGCCAATGCGCCAATCCTTCTGGCGCTCGAGGCGCTGCTCCAGATAGCCGCGCTCGCGATCCATCTGCTCCGCTTCGGCCCGGTTGATGCGATCGATCTCGCCCAGGAACTCCGGCGAATTGAGCGTTCCGTCCTTGCGCGCGCCCTTGGTCAGCTCGTCACGACGACGGCGAAACTCATCGCTGACGCGATTGAGCGCTTCGTTCATTGAGCGCGCGTTGTCACCCTGCGACATCGCCGCCAACTCGCGCTCGACGTCGCGCTGGCGCTCCTTCGCGTAGTCGGCCAGCTCGGCGTCGATCTGCGCGCTGCGTTCCTTCAGCTTGTTGATCGCCTCGTGATAGCGGACCTCCTTTTCGAGCTGCACGGCGCGATCGTAGGCCGCGCGAATCGACGCCTGATCGCGGATCAGGCTCTTGTCGCCGTCCGACAGCTTCGTGCGCTTCGCCGCAAGATCGGTCAGCTTCTGATCGAAGCCGATCCGATCCTTCTCGGACTGCGTCAGCTTGTCGGTCGCCACCGCCTCGACGCGCAGCTGCGCGATCCGCTGCTCGATGTTCTCGAGCAGACGCTGGCTTTCCGGCTCCGAACGAGCGCCGCCCATCCGCGTCCGATGGGCCAGCGCGGGCGCATTGACACCGATACGGGCAACCTGCGTCGCAGATTCCGCAATCGTCTCGTCGTACGCCTTTTTCCCGCTCGCGTTCGCTTCGGCGCGCGCGATCATCGCCGCCAGCTCAGGATCGCCCGATTTGTCGTCGAAACCGTACTTCGCGAACTTGCCGAAATTCTTCGTGACGATCGCGCTTTGGAAGCTCGCCAGTGCGCCGGCCACGACCATCTGCTGATTCATCAGCGCGAGCTCGCGCGTCAGATTGTCGATGTTCCGACGTGCGCCGGCTTCCGCCTTCGCATCCTTGTCCTGGATTGCCTTTTCCAGCGACTTGTATGCGTCCGCGCGCCCCGCAATCAATCCGGCCTGCCGCGCCTCGGCTGCGTTCGCACCCTTCGTCTTCGCCTCGTATTCCGCGCGCTGCTGCGCGGTCATACCGATGACGTCGGATGCCTCTTTCAGTTTCTCGACGTACTTGTTCCACGCTTCGGCGGCCATGCCGCCGGCGAAGAAGTTGTTTTCCTCCGTGAGCAGTCGAATACCATCAGCAGCACCCCGTGCTGCCGCGTCCATCGCCGCCAGCGTGCGCGCGCCCCTGTCGGCCGCGGCCCCTGCCGTATCGATTGCCGATGCGGCCTGCACCAGTTCGGTTCGGAGATCGTCTCCCCCGCGCGTCGCCGCGACGAACACGTCGACGAGTCGCGCAAGCTCGCGCGATTTTTCCTCGACACCGAGATTTTCGGCCTTGACGCGCTTCAGCCCTTCGAGGAATCGGTCGAGTGCCGCCTGATCCTCGTCAGTGACGATCGGCGCACCGTCTCCGAACGTCGGAACGATGACGCTCTGCGAGGCGCGCGATGCGAGGCTGGCGTATGCATCCGCGACATCGCTTGTCGCCGCCGCTTGCGCCTGCTTCACTCGCTGGCGCTCGACCTCCTGCAACAGAGGCGTGAGCTGGCGGTATTTGTCGATGACCTGATCGAGCGGCGCCTGCATGTCGATCAAGCTCGACGTCGCGCTGCTCGCGTGATCCCGGAACACCAACCAGTTCACTGCCGCGCCGAGCGCCACCGTGCCGACCGTCGTCAGGATGCCGGGCAGCCCACCGACGACCGAGAGCAACCCCGAGCCCACCGTGCGCATCAGCGATCCCGCGCGCGCGGCCGCCGTCTGCGCCGCAGCTGCGCGTTCAGTGGCAGCAGTGAGCCCGGCCGTAGCGGCAGCTGCGCCACGTTCGGCGCGCTCGCGCGCCTGCGTCGCTGCAGCCACTTCACGCTCGGCAACGGCGAGCCCTTTCTCCGTTTCAGCAAGCGCTGCTGTGTAGCGCGCCTGGTCGACGGTGCCCTTCGCCGCGGCGGCCTCCAGTGCGACACGGCGCTGTTGCGCCAGCGCGAGGGAGGCTTCCGCACGCTCGAGCTCGGCCTGTGCTGCTGCAGTCTCGCGCGCGATCACCGCGGCGTAGGGCGTGCCGGCGATCCGCGTGCCGATTTCCTGACTGCTCGACACATTCGAGCGGGCGGTCGCGACCTGCGCCACCGCGCTCGCCTCGATCGCTCGCGCCTCGGCCAGCTTCGCATCCGTGTATCGAATCGAGCCGGCGATCAACGCGGACTGCATCGCGAGGCTTTCGCGCATCGCGCGCATGCCGGCAAGCTCGGCCTGCGCCGCGACCTCCGCCGCCTGTGCGTTCTGCAGTTTCGCCGCAGCCGCATCGCGATCGCTCCGCGCCTTCTCAAGAGACACCAGCGCGGCAGCGCTTTCCTCCTTTGTTGCCGCGGCAAGTGCCAACCGTTTCGTGTTCCAGTCGATCGCAGCCTGACGGGCAGCAATACCACTTTGCAGCAAATACGTGACGAGCCGCCCGGCTGCAAGCGACGCACTGATCTTGACTATATCGTCGAGGTGTTCGGCAACGTAGATGATGCCTTGAGACAGCTTCGCGCTGGCGCCGGTCGCCTCGTCCGTCTTGCCAATATAGGCTTCCATGTCCGTCTGCAAGCGCGTCATTGCTTGCCCGACGGTCACCTTCATTTTGGCGAACAGCGCATCCGTGCTCGCCCCGGCATTCCGCAACGCATCGATCAGGTTCTCGACCGTCAGCTTGCCGTCCTCTGCCAACTCCTTCAGTTTGGACGTCCCTACGCCCATGCCGCGCGCGATCGCGTCGGCCACGCCGGGCAATTCCTCCAGAACGCTCTTAAGGTCCTGCCCGCGCAGCTGGCCCGACGCGAATGCTTGCCCGAGCTGCACGATGCCAAGCCGCGCCGTGTCGGCCGATACGCCGGACAGCGCCACCGCCTTGCTGATCGTCTCGACCAGCGGGCCGACTTCCTTGATGGACAGACCGAGGTGCGACGTGTTGTTCGCAATCCGCTGATACAGCTCCGCCGTCGCGTCGAGCGGCTGCCGCGTCGCTTGTGCGATGCGCAGCACGTCGTTCTGCGCCACCGCAAAATCGACCTGATCGCGCGTGACGATCTTGAGCCTGTTGCTCAGGTTCGTCCACTCGTCGGCATAATCGACGAGCTGATGGATGCCGAACGCCGCGGCCGCGGCTTCCGCGTACCCGCGAAGCGACCCGCGCGCAGCCTCGATCGCACGTACCGTTACCTGCACGCTCGCCGCATTCGACGCAAACGCCGCATCAGCGGCACGACCACCGTCACGCACCGCGTTGAAATAGCCGCCGGCCGTCGACGCCAGCCCACGCATTCTCCGGTCGTACTCGGTCGTGTTCGCGGTAACGCTGACGATCAGCTCGCGCAGACTCGTTGCCATTGATTTTCCCGCCTACTTTGCCAAGCTCATAAGACCGACGAAGAACGGATCGTCGTCGGTCTGCTGAGCGTCTTCCGACTCCCCGCCCCACTTCGGCATCATGTCGGCAACCTTCACCTTCGCGCCCTGCGCCTGGAACACTGCCGACGCCACCATCGCTGCATGCAAGTCGTACCGCTCATCGCTAATCGGCGACTCCGCGTCAAACGCCTGCCACAGTGCGAACTCGGCAGCCGACATCTGCGCGCGCAGCTCGGCAAGCGTCCTGCCGAGCCGCAGCGCCAGTGTCATTTCGAGTCGGAGGTCGGGGTTTCGGCGGAAGGCTTTTTTTCGGCTTCCTCCCGATCTGCGGCGAGGCCGCCGAGCTCGATCGCCTTCGTGACCACCCGATCGTGTGCCGGCCCGTACGCCGCGGCGACCGCTTGGGCGTCGCTGTCGTCGAATTCGCGACGCCATCCCTGCGCGGTCTCGACATACAGCACACGAACGAACAGCCGCGCGTACGCCAGCTTGTGCGCGTCTGCGCTCACGCGGCTGTACTTGGCTTTCGCGGTCTGTTCGTCGTCGTCCGGCTCGACGCCTGCGGCCTCGCGCAGGGGATCGAGCCAGAACGCGCGGTCCTCGAGCAGCGGCTCGCGCACCGCGACGGTAACGCCGTCCCATTCGGGCATGGGCATGAATTCGTGCCGCCACCCCACCAGCGGGTTCAGGATTGCGGCGCGGAGTGCGCCCGGTTTTACCTTGTTGGTCATCGTCTATCCCTTGTGGTTCGCGCAGTGATCAGCCCGCCGGCGGCGCCGGAGGCGGAACAAGCTTCGGCGCGCCGCTGACCCGAACGCTGTACGTCGACGTCACGATGCCGTCGACGGCCGCCGACCAGGTGTACTGCCGCACCATGCCAACGAACAGGAATTGCGACTTGTCGGCGAAGGTCACCCGAAAAACGTGTTTCTCGCCGCTTGCGCGGGCCGCGCGGAGGAGCGACTGCCCTTCGTCGTCGGACGAGTAGTTGCCGTCGACCGAGAACTCGCCGGGATCCGGCAGGCCCAGCTCGTATTCCTTCTCTTCGCTCGCGAGCGTGGTGGCGTCGATCTCGGACGACTGACCGCCCTGCCATTGAATCGTCTTGCCGGTCGTATTGAGATCGACGAACACCAGGGTGTTGTCGTCGAGATCCGTCGAAACGGTCTTCGACACTTCGACCTTCGTACCTTGCGCCTTGGTGCGCTTGCTCTTCTCGGCCATAAGCCCCTCACAAAAAAATGGCCCGCCGAAGCGGGCCATACTGGTTTCAATCACGTCAAAACTGCACCGAAATTTCGAGGCTCACTCGAAAAACACCGGTGTCGCTCGAATAGTCGTCGGGTAAGTCGCTGACGCCACCGACAGAGAACATGCCGGTCGATTCCACGCGATCGATGATCTGGTCGGCGAGCGAGTCGGCCTCGGTGTACGTTTTCGCGTAGACATCGATCTGGAACATGCCGGACTTGCCGCCGGTCGCGCCGCCAAGCGCCATGTCCCGCGTGCCGCTCACTCGCGAGACGACGTAGTACGGCGATTGCGCCGTCGAACCCGCTACGGACACATAGCCTTTGGCGCCCCCGACGATCCCGATTGCGTCACGGATGATCAATGCGCTCAAAACCCACCTCCGACCACCTGATCGATCGCCCGCGCGATCTCCGTACGAATCGCACCTTCGGCCTGAGCGATAGACGCGTCAAACGCCGGCCGCATGAACGGCTCTGCCTTCATGAACTGCGTTCCCAGTTCGACGAATCGCCAATAGAACGCGTTGTTTGGCGAGTCTGCCTTGCCCTTCGTCCGAACACGGACACCGGCGGTTGCGATACCCGGCGAATCCTTCTGCTTGAGCGCGGCCGTGACGATGTTGCGTTTCAACTTACCCGTCTTTTTCGGTGCGCGAGCGCGCGCCTCGTCCCGGATCACGTTCGCGCCGGCGACCGTGGCGCGCCTGAGCGCCTTAGTCGACTGCGCTTTCGCCAGCTTCAGGAAATCGGCCTGCAGGTCAGCCAGCCCAAGGATTTGTACGCTAGACATACTTCTCCCCCACCTTCACCGGCAAGTCGAGACTTCCCTTTCTGCGATTCGGAAGCACGGCAACGATGTCGTACAGTTGATCGCCGTAGCGAATGCGCATCTCGCTGTCGATGTCCTCCCGGAACCTGATACGGATGCTCGCGATCGCCGAGCTTCGTACCGCTCCGGAAATGACGTGCTCCTTGCCACTGATAAAGCGGACGGACGCCCAAACCTGATCGTGCGTTACCCAGTCATCGGGCAAGGGCTCGTCGTTCTCGTTCGTTCGGCCTCCCTTTCGCTCTATGACGATGAATTCGGTCAGGTCGCTCGATCTCAGCACGCTCAAACTCCCGGAATGATTCGATGCGGCCGCAACAGCGCACGCGCGTTAAGCGGCAGTTCGGTAATCGGGCCGAACGCTGTGTCCTCACGGTTTGCGTAGAGTTCGGCCGTGATTTTCAGAATCGCCGCCCGAATTGCCGCATTAACCACCATCGGGTTTTGCCCTGCAGTGCCGGCCTCGATCGCGGTGGTCATCGCATCCTCCGTCTCGAAGACCTGGCGATTCAGGTAATCGACCGCCGACTGTGTCGCGGCGTCGAGCAACATCTGCACGACGTCGTCCTCGACACCTTCATTTGCGCGCACAAAGCCGAGCGCGAGCTTCAGATCGACCAGCGCCATCGCTTACTTCTTCGGTGCGGTCGGCTTCTTTTCTTCCGCACTCTCCAGTGCGCCGACCGCTCGGGCACCGTCTTCCAGCTCTTCCGGGCATTCGTCGCCGGCCTCGAATGCGGTCGGGTAGATTTCGCCGTTCTTCACGCCTTTGAAGGGCTTGATGAGCGTCGCCATACGATTCCTCCTGTAGAAAAACGAAAGGGGCGCCAAAGACGCCCCTCAAACCACACTCGCGACGATCCGACGCTTACGCGCTGGCGGCGACCTTCATCGCGCGCATCGGCTCGGGATTCAGCAGTCCACCGCCGACGCGCTTCGTCGTGTAGAACAGCACGTACGGCTTCGCCGTGTACGGATCGCGCAATACGCGCACCCCGATGCGGTCGATGATCAGATACGTCTGCTGGAAGTCGCCGAAGAGAATCGGCGTCGAGTTCGCCGCCACATCCGGCATGTCCGGCACCTCGGTAACCGGATAGCCCGCCAGCGTCGCCGGCTGGCCAGCGACGAACGACGGTTGCCACAGATAGTTGCCCTGACCGTCCTTCAGCTTTCGCACCTGGCGCTGCGTGTTTCGGTTCATGGTGAAGCGGGCATTGCCGGTGAATGCGCTCGGCAGGTCGTAGATCAGATCGATGATGCCGTCCGCCGTGATGTCCGCCGCAGCACCGCTGTTCACGACCTCGATCGCGCCGAACGGGTGAACCGCGGCGTTGGCACCGCCCGCGATATACGTGAGCAACCCGTTCGGCTTGTTCGTGCCGTCGCCCGCCAGGAATGCTTTGCCTTCCTGCTTGGCGAATTCGGTTTGCACTTCGGTCGCGAGCCACGATTCGAGGTCGATTTCGGCGTCGTCGAGGATCTGCTGCGTAGCCGCGGGGTTTGCATAGATCTCGCCCGAGGCGAAGGTCAGCGGCTTGAACGTACCGGTCCCCGTCTGCGGACGCGGGTCCGTCTCACCGACCCAGCCGCTCGCCGTGCCGCCCATGTTGAACAGCTTCGAGAAACCGGCCTTCGAAACCGTCTGCACGCGGCAGAGCTGGCGCATCGGCGAAATCAGAACGAGCTTGTCGGTAATCGTCCGATCCCATTCGATCGGCGTGACGTAGCCGCCCTGCTCGTCAGCGCCCTTGTTGAGCGCAGCCTGAATGTCGCCCCGCTTCACGTGTGCCTTGAACGCTTCCGTGTATTCGGCATCACGCACGGTTTTCCCGCCGCCGGCGCCCATCTGCACCGCAGCGAGTTTGATATTCGCCTCGTCGACGGCAGCCTGCAGCGCCTCGAGCTCCGCACCGACCTTCTCGACTTTCGCCATCGCGTCCGACGTCGGCAGGCCTGCCTTCACGGCGTCGAGCTGCTTCGTGTGTTCGGCCTTGAAGTCGTGGAACGCCTTCTGCAGATTGTCGATCAGGGCCTTGATCTCGCTCGGCCCTTCCGCACGCACGGAAATGATGCCGCGCGGTACAGCGCCGGCCGTGCCCGACAGGGTTGCCGCGAGCGCAGCGAACAGGAGTTTCTTGCTCATATGGTCATCCTTTAAGAGCGTTGATGAGGGTGTGCAGCGACGCTGCAACGTCTTCGCCAGCGCCCGGCGTGGCGTTTCCGGCGGTAGCGCCCGGCTTACCGTCGAATAGGGCTTTGAGCGCGTCTCGGCGCACGGATCGCGAATACCCGGCGCGCGCCATCGACGCTTCGATGAGCGCCATTGCCTTGCGGCCGGCGCTCGCGTTCGAGTCCGTGGCAAGGATTGCGCTGTCGAGCTTCCCGGTCGCGAAGCCGTCGTTGACGGCCTGGTCGGCGCTGATCCACGTTTCCTTGTCCATCATCGCGGCGGCCGTCTCCTCCGAAATGCCGGCTCGCTGCGCGTACAGCTTCGCCATAGCGGCATCGAACGGCGCAAGTGTCGCCGCAGCTGCCGTCATGTCATGGCGATTTCCGATTGCGACCGCCCATGCGTTGTGAATCATCAGAAACGCGCCGTCACCCATCAGGATTTCGTCCCCTGCCATCGCGATCACCGACGCAGCCGACGCCGCCAGCCCCATGACATTGACGGTCACCTTGGCCTTGTGCTCGCGCAACAGGTTGTAGATCGCGACACCTTCGAAGAAGTCGCCGCCCGGCGAATTGACGTTCACGGTGACTTCGCGGGCGCCGATGTTGCGCAGTGCTGCGCTGATCCGCTTCGCGGTGACGCCAGTACCCTCCCAGTTCTCGCCGATCGAGTCGTAGATCGAAATCGCCGCCGCGTCATCGGCCTTCGCTGCTCGAACCTCGGGATTCCAACGTTCCAGCGCGTCCGGGCGCACATCGAATTGAGCAGCGCCCAAACGGTGATCGGCGCGAATCTCAGGTAGTTGCAGGAGGCTCATCGCCACTCCCCTTCGGTTTCTGTGTCATCGGGTTCCGGAGCTGATCGGCAACCGGATCGTCAACGCGAGGCAAATCCAGCATCTCGCGGACTTCGTTTTGCTTCATCCAAGGCGACTGTCCGCCGGCACCGAGCGCCTTCGAGAAGAAAGCGGCTTGGTCGTTTAGCGTGCCGCGCAACAGCGCGCCCTCGTTGAATTTGAATTGCCGCTGCCCCAGCATCTTTTCCGGCAGGAAGGCACGGGCCGCCGCTTGCTCCCACGAAACGAACCAGTGCGAAAGCCCGTACTGGATGAAGAAGATCGCGAGCTGTTCGATGCCGCTGCCCCAGCTTGTGTCGTCCATCATCAGAAGTGGACGCGGCACGCCATACATGCGCGCGACTTCCTCGATCTGATGATTTCGGTTCTCGATCTGCTGCGCCGATGCCGCGGTGTTCGAAAATTGCTTCGCTGTCGCACCTTCCTCCAACAGCATCCAGCTACCGGCGTTCTCCGATCCGGTGTGGTTCTCTTGCACGGACGCTTTCATGCGCCCGTATGCGTTGTCCGACAGTTCCTTCGGAACCTCGATGGCGCCGCCCGCCATCACGCCAGTTCGGAACGTCCGTGAAGCGGCGCGCTCGGCTTGCTCCGCTAGCTCCAGCGCATTTCCAGACAGCTTGACTCGCGAGACCCCGCTGACGCCATCAATCGACAAGTCACGCAGGTGAAACACCTCGCGCGCCGGCAACTCGATCTTGTCCCCGGTCGGCGTCGTGTAGTCGTAGACGATCTGCCACGTTGACGTGAGGCGGCCTTTTGCCGAACCTCGATCCATCGGAATCAGTCTGATCGGCCGATTACCGCTCCACACGATCCGCGCCATCGACTCGCCGTCGAGCAGCGCGCGCAGTTGCATCAAGCTCTTGAACTCCATCGGCGTCTGCCAATCGTTCGGCTTGTACTTGAGCAGCCGGTGGGCAGGATCGTCCGTCAATACCTGCTTGCTGTCGTCGCTACTGATCAGGTTCATCGGCAGCATGCCGATCGTTCCCGAGATCAGGGTCACGCAGCGCAGCACCGCCATGTTTCGCAGCGCTCGCGTCTCGCGACCCGTGCCACCATTCAGCTCGCCGCGCCGGATGTATTCCTTCAATCTCGGATCGTCGAGGCCTTCGAACGTCTCACCGGGAATGGACGTCGTCGGTGTCGAGGCCTGAAATGACGGCTCGACGTGCGGACGAGCTTGGGCCTCCGGCTGCTTTTCGCGCCGGATGAAATCGAACAAACCCATTCACACCTCAGAGAAAACGAATGCCCCGCGACTCGTAGACCGACTGGCCCTGCGCGGGCGGATTGAGCGCCATGAGCGAGACTGCGTTAAACAGCGCCATCAGCGGGTCGATCTTGGCGGTCCCGCTCACCTGCTTGGTGATGTTCACTGCGTTCCCGACCGGAACGACTCGCGCATTTCCAACTGCCCACGTCAACAGTGGTTGGCCGCCGTGATACAACGCCCCGTCAGGGGCTTCGTCGCCTTCGATACGCTGCCCCGACGCCGCCGCGATGCGGCGTTCCGTCGTCTTGATGGCTCCCGAGAGCTTCCAGCCTTGCGAGATACCAATCACCTTGTCTTCCGGAACCCGCGCTGCCGCGAGTGCGTCGAGGATAGCCCCGATACCGGCCGGGTCGACGCCGGCCTTGTATAGAAGCCCAGCGCGCTCGATGCGAGCGACATACTCTGCCGCCTGTACAACGTCCTCGCCGATCCGAGAGACGATCGTCAGATCCCCCGCCTTCTCGAAATCGTGAAGCGCCGGCGCAATCTCTTTGCGGCGCTCCAGCACGGACGGGTGCGCCCAAGCGTGCGCCCATGCGAGCCAGTTCCGCCCACCTCTTACGCGGCCCACCGCACTGAGCCCCAATAAGTCGTCAAGGCCGCCGCCATCGATACCAGCGGCGATCACCTCACATTGTTCGATCAGGTCGAGAAGCGTCACGCGCTCCGGCAACCCTGCATTGATCCAGAAGTCTGCGCCGGCCCACCGGTCGGACCGGAGGTTCATGCCGATCTCGACGTTGAGGTGCTTCGCGATGAACTGCTGGAACGATCCGTCAGTCTTGGTGCGGATCTTGTTGAGCTGGTCCTCCAGCCATTCGGCACTGACCGACCGCCCGAGATTCGGGTTCGTGATGTAGTAGTTGGCCGGATCGAGGTAGGCTTTCGACTTCACCATCTCTTCCGGAAACTCGTACAGCACGCCGAGCGACTTCCGGTCGACGATTTTGCCGTCACGCACGTCGCGGTAGTACTGCAACTTCTCTTTGAACACACCGGCCGGCGGCTCGTCGCTTTGCGTTGTCAGGATGATGACCCACCCTTCATCCCGCGACACCTGGCCTCCGGTGGCCTCCATGAACATCGCTTCTGCGTTCGCCCTCTTGCCGAAGACCCAGTGCTCGTCGATAAGAATCTTTCCTGACTTCTTGCCCGATACCGTGTCAGTGTCGGCCGCAACCACCTTCAACGACGCTCGACTCACGCGGTGCGTGATCGTTCGGATGTGGTCTTGGACGTGGAACAGCTCCGACAGCTCAGCGTCGGCCCGAATCATCCCCGCCGCAGGCTTGAAGCTATTGTCTGCGACCTCCTTCGTCGGCGCGAGAATCAGGTGCTCTTCTTCCTCGCGCCAACACAAAATGACCGCCGTCAGCATGATTCCGGCCGCGATCGTCGATTTCGTATTCTTCTTGCTGATCAGCAGAAAGAACTCGCGGATCAGTTGCTTGCCGGTTTCGGCATCGTAGGCACCGAAAATGGCCGCGACGAAATCGAAGACCCACTGCTCGCTGCATTCGCCGAAGGTCGGCTTTCCCGGTAGGTCACAGACCCGCAGTTCCTTGAAGATCGCGACTGCCTGCTCAGCCTGATCCGGGAAAATCGGCGGCGGAATGATCGACTCGCGCGCAATCAGCCGCCTTTCCCAGTCGGGACATGCCGTTGTCCACTCCATCACTCGACCTTCTTGCCGCCGTTCGCGATCAACCGCGGCGGTGCCGCCGGAGCAAACCGGCTTGCCGCCTTCTTCGCAGCTTCGTCACGCTGTTCCTTCTTGCCGCCCTCGCCCAGCCGCTTGTGGACGAAAGGCATCAGCGCTTTCGCCGCATCGATCCGCAATTTCGGCTCCGTACGAGAATCGTTCATCGCTGCGATCAGGAACGCCTTCGGATCAGTGAAGTTCGTCATCGCTTCGAGATCGAACCCGTCCGGCTTCTGGGCTGGCGCCGGCTGCTGAGACTGATCGCCGGCATTGGATCCCTTCTGAACACGGTTCGCGGCGAGATACAGGGCCACATCCTTGTCTTTAACAAGGCGCGACCCAGCCGCCGATGCTGTCGCGGGGCTGTAGCCTGCCGCGATGGCCGCGTCCTTATTGGACTTGCCGGCCAAAACAGCATCCGCGAACTTCCGCTTTTTCGCTGTTAAAGCCATTAACAAAATCCTGAAAAGGGGAAATTTTCTGCGCGTGAGGGAACGTGCGGTCTAGGCCGAGGCGGCCATGAGACTTTTGACACCCCCTCCCCCGTCCACGCCGCAAGACTGTTGCGCTCACGCAACATTCGTTGTGCATCGTCGCGTCTTCACAACGTCAAGTCAGCCACGTTCGAGACGCTGCTTTTCGCTGTCGTGGTGCGGCTTGCAGAGCGTCTGTATGTTGGCCGGGTCGAGCTGGAGCCGCCTATCGCCGCGGTGTGCGATGATGTGATCGCCGATCGTGCCAAGCGGCTCCGCAATGCCTCGAGCCGCGCACGCGAGTACCACATCAGCGGGCGACCACCCAGCCATACCGAGATCACGCAAGCAGTACACGCAATGCGGATGCTTCGCGAGATGGGCAGCCCGCAGCTTTTGCCATTCGTAACCGTAACCGCGCGCCGCACTGCTGCTCTTGCCAGCGCGCCACGATCCAGGCGCCATCGTCGCGACACGCGACGCCGCCAGCGATTGCACTCGCGGCTTGAGAGTCGTAAGCCTCTTCGACATCAGCGCTCGCGGCGACGATCTGCGTAATGCAGCCGCATAAAGACAACTGCTGCGACGACAGTGCGCACCCAGCGCGGGGTACGGCGGAACACCAGAACAGCCATGCGAACTCCGGACGCGGAAACGAAAAAGCCCGCGAGGCTTTCACCTAGCGGGCTCTGGACGCACTGATCACGTGTATCGAATGTGTGTGATTATTGTGGGTCAAACACACATTGTCAAGCAATCTCGCAATTTTTTAGCAGCCCTGCGGTCGATAGCTTGCGCTCGATTGCAGCCCATGCTGCATCGACCACGCCGATAGTGGACGCCTTGCGGTTTCCTTCGAGCCACTTGCGGACGGCGGCGTTCTGCTTGCTCACCGTATTAACATGCGCATCGCAATCCTCCGCAACATCAGCAAAGCTGCGCTTCACTCCGAATACACCCTCGATGATTGCGCGCCGCACGCGGTAATGGCTGAAACCTGAGCAGTACGCGGCCGACGCCTCCGTGAGCCAGCTGATAGCCGCATACCATTCCGGGTTCGGCTGGCTGCCGGAACAGCACGACTTGCCACACGAGCACGGCAGGTCGCGAGGGGCAGCGCGCGCGATGATCACTGCACGGTGAAGCTCCGGCAGCTCCCACACCTTCGCGCGGATCATGCCGGCCTGCCCCGCACCATCGACCCCGACGAGGCCCATCCCCGATCCGAGCGATTCACCCCGCAGGCGCTTCGCCATCATCGTTTCGCCGTACTGCTGCGTCGAGTACGCCAGCGCGAACCGCACTGCATCAAATGCCGACTTGAATTCGATTTCGCTCATTGTGTCGCCGCCTGAATAGTTGCCTGTTGAATGCTTGCTGCGCCGTCACATGACGACTGTGAAATTGATGCCGTAATGCGTGAGCCAATCTCCTATGGCGTGGCGCAGCGTCCGATTGCGCGGCCATGGAAAGGCGATCTGCACGCCGTGCTCCGTCTCGGTGATCTCCCCCGAGAAAGGGCATTCGTCGAATGCGATGAGCTCCGCGCCGGTCACCGAATCGCGATGACGGATCGCCGATATGAGCAAAGGCTCCGGCACATCCCCGTACAGAACGCATGCAGCAGCGCTCATGCCTCATCCTCCAGGTGCACCTCCAGTGCATCGCTCGCGAGAAACTGCCCGAGCGCTCGTGACTTCTTGTTGTCAATCCAGTACGCCTTCGTGCGCAGCACCCCCGGCCGCACCCAGCGGGGATCATTCGGCGCGATGTGCGTCCGGTGCCGTTCCGGGATGAACGCATCCACCTCGACGACCGCGAGCAGTTGCCGCTTGACGGTCGGAATCCGCGCGATCCGATAGACGGTCGTTACCAGCGGCCGGTACATCTCGGAACTGATCGCCGGCCCCATGCCGTGCTTTCGCTTGAAACTGTGCCAGCCCGCAGGTAGCTGCACGGTAAGAATCACTGGCAATTTGCCTCTCCCATCTTTCGGGCGCGCACCGGCGCCCATGCTTCGAATGCCCGGTCCCACACATCGAACTTGACCTGCTTCGGCGTGCCAACGCGGTTCTGGTCGAGCCATGCGTGACACGCTGCGCAGCCGGGGACCGTGAACTCGTTTTTCGCCTTCATCGCACCGGCTTTCCCATGACGCCCCTGATTCGAATGGCACGGCACGATCGTTTCGTCGATCGGATTGAGACGACAGACGCCGGGCACGCGCAGATAGCACGGCTCGCCACGACAGGCCGCCAGGTACTTCGAGCCTTCGGCAACGGTCGGGCGTTTCGCTGCGCGAGCCATCAACTTCTTGCGCGGTGCCTGCTCGGGCAACGGTGAGCTCTTTCGGGACCATGAGCCGCGCGACATCGGTTTCTTGCGCGGCTTGAATCCGGATCGCTTCATGCCGGCACCTCGTCGCCAAGCTTCCATGCAACGAAAGCTCGCATTGCGGCGATCAACGGAGTCTGGCCGACCTGATCCGGATCGTCGGATTCGTAGCAGCAGTTACGGATGTATGCGCCCCACTCTGCTCCGCGGTAAACCGGTGTGACGGTGATTCGGTGGAGCTCGATGAGATAGCCGCCGTCCTGCCAGTCAGTCGAGGGCTGATACGGCCCACGAAAAACGTACGTGCCGTCGTCGTCGCCGCTGAGGATGCCCATGCGCACTCGGACGATCGTTGCCTTGCCATCAACGATCTCGGCCTTCCACCCTCGAGCACGCGCGACCCAGCAATCGAGCTCGGCGCCGATCAGTTCGCCAACCTTCATGCCGTCGCCCTCCCAAACAGCGCCTGTGCCGCGATGTCTCGCCTAGCAGTGCCGGTGCGCCGCTGGGCGTTCGCGCGGCGACGCGCCATCACGCGCATGTACTCGTCCGGGCGGTGCTTCTTCAGGTGCGACATGCGGTCCTGCCACTTCTGCCCGGGCGTGCGCGCCGGAGGCCGCGGCGCATCCTTGCGATTTCCGAGCGCGTAGATGCGTGCCGGATAGCCGCTTGCGCCGAACCGTTCCCAACGAGAGACGTAGACATGCCGCTTCGCATGCAGAGCCTTCAGGTGCTTCATCACCGTGCGGCGCGAGATCCCGGTCTTCGCGGACAATTCGAGCGAGTCCATGGGGCCGAGCTTGAGCGCACGCAGAATGGCCGACTCCGTCGGATGGCCAGCCCGAGCGTTCCGGTTCGGCCGCTCCCCGAGTCCCATATCCGCACCATGCGCCAGCACCGCGTGCATGCTTCTGCCGTTGAACAGGTCGAGGTACTGCTTAATCGGACCGTCCGCCGTCCACACGCGCCGGAGATCCGCCTCTTCCTGCTCGGTCCATTTCTGCCACGGGCGCTTGCTCACGCTGCCTCCTTGAATACTTCGCCTGCGTCGATCCTGCGATGGACCTCGCCGAGCGCTTTCAGAATTGCCGCCTTCGAAACCGTCGCCATCTGAGCGTCGTGGATTTCGAGTGCGATTCGAATGTCGATCAGCGCGTCGCCGTCGAATCCCCACTTCCCGACTCGGGCGGCTCTGTCTCGCGCTCGGACGGCGCCGGCCAGCGCGCTTTTGATGATGCTGATGCTGTCGAGGCCCGGGCCGGTCTCCGCGATAACCAGCGCGATGTTCAGCGCACACGCGACCGTCGACCAGTGCTCCTCGGTGCCACGGCCGTTTGTCATCTCGTTCAGCGCCATGTAGTAGGCGATACCGAGATCCGTTTTCTGGTCGCCGTCCATCGGCGTGCGGCGCTCCAGGACATCGAAACCAGCCGTGCGGCGCACTGCGCGCGGGCGATATGCCTTGCGCGGCTTCTTGTTCCCCGCCATCAGAATTCCTCCGTTTGCCAGCCGCCACCGTCCCTCACCGCGGCCGCCTTCACGGCCACAAAGCGCACCGGGTATTGATCCGCCGCGACCTTCACCTTCACGCGCGCGTCGTCTTGCCAATGCCCCTTCACCTCGTGCGCCTCGAGCTGGCCGTTCGCGAGCATTACCGTGAAGTCGGGCGTGTAGAACGTGTTGTCCGCCAGGCGGAACTTGATGCCTTCGAATCGATACCAGACGATTTCGCCGGCCTGCTTGCGCGCTTCAAGATGAGCCGCGTAGCGCTGCTCGGTCTTGTTCATCTGGCCGGCCTTGAGCCGGCCGAGCGCCTGCATGCGCGCCTTCGCAGCGGGCTTGCGGTATGCCGGCGTGAGAACCGGCGGCGCATCAAGCCCATCGCTGATGTCGTCGAACCCTGCGTCGACGTGCGGACGGTTGCCCGTCGCATCGAAAATCGCCTTCTGCGCAGCCGTCATCTTCGGCCGCGAGTCGTCGCGCACGCGCGCCGTGCCGACGTTCTTCGTGCCGGCGTCGACCCGCATCGGCCATGCTGTTCGTTTCGTCATGCCTTCTTGTCGCTATCCACGTAATTCCTCAGTTCTCGCCGTGCCGTCTCGGCCGCCGCGTCCCCGAACCGCTCGCGTATCGACGCGATGAGCTCGCGCGCCCTTCCGTTCCTTCCGGCCCGCGCGTCGCGCACTGCAGCCATAAACCGCTCGCGGCACTCGTCCGGCGTCATGCCGCCACACCCATCAGATCGCTCAGTACGGCCTCTCGGATCGCTTCGTAGTCGCGACGCAGATCCGGCTGCGAACAGGTCGCAATCGCCTTGGCTCCGGCAGGCGATGCAATCGCATCCCGCGCGCACCGTACAACACCCGACGGAAGATGCGAACCGCCCGACGATTTGCCGCGAAGCAGCAACTTGAACGCCCACTCTGCCGTTGGCATGCGGCTCATGAATCGCTCTTGAGCGCTCCGGATCGCGCCGAGGTTCGATTCGACCGTCGCGCGATCAGCTGGCCGCTCGTCGGCGAGACGAAGGGTCGTCGACGCCGCCTGTTCGCTGCGCGCCTGCCGACAGAGCGAGACAAACTCCGGAAGCGTCGGCGGCTTCGGCAACGCCGTGAGGTTGTCGCTCCCCGCCTTCAGCTGCTCGCGCGACAATTTGCCGAGCTCGACCGCCCACGCCTTCTGCACCTCGACCACGTTCACGCCGTTCCACATCGTCGCGAAGCGCGAGCCGTAGAACGCCGCCATCTTCGAGAACAGGGCCTCGACCCAGTGCTGCGGAAGCGCCCCCAGCGGCCAATCCGGGCGCTTAAACGTCGATGATTCGGTCATCTGGTCCATGGCTTCGATTCCTTCCGGTCAGGCCTGCGATGGTGTTGGCGTTTTCCTGGCTCCAGCTCGGCCGCATCGGAGCGACACTCGGCGACTGCTCCGTCGGCAGTGCCCAGTCCTCGGCGAAATGCCGGCTCGGGCCGAAGAACGTCGCAGCCAGCTTCACGAACTCGGTTCCAACCTTCCCCGTTGCTGCGCAGAAGGCCGCGTATCGCTTCGTCCCGGCGATCATTTCATCGGGACGCTCACCCGCGGCAATACGAGCATTCCAAGCCTTCAGCGCGTCGCGCTTGCTGTTGCCGCCAGCACGCTTCGGATATGCCGACCATGCCTCGTCAAATGCGTCGTCCGCGCCTTCGCTCGCCCCCGCGCTATGTATCCTTTTCAATGAATCGTTCATTGGTACCTTCTTGGGGTAAATGCCATGGGATTTACGGGGGGGTAAGCCCATAGGATTTACGGGGGCGTTAGTCACGCTTACGGGGGGGTAAGCACCGCTTACCGGGGCTTCTTCAGTTCCGGACATCGGCTCCGGCTCCCCTATGTCGAACATCACGCGGTACCGATTCGACGTCTGACCACCATCGGAATCGCGCGCCTGCGCATAGACTTCGATGTACCCCCAGTCCCGCAAATCACCGATGCACTGACTCACGCGCGCCGTGGATACGCCGACCTTCTCGGCCAGTGTCTTGCGGCTCGGCCATGCCCAGCCGTGTTTGTCCGTGTGCGAGCAGAGCGCCATGAGCACGCGCAGATGCGTCATCGACGACAAGCGCCCGTCTTCGAGGATGCGGGACGGCAGTACGATGAACCTGCTCATGCGGCCTCGCCGATCGACATTTGCCGCGGATCAGCGACCGCGGCCGCCGGCACGTCGCCGTCGAGGTTGAGAACCCAACGCAGCGCCTCGGCGCGCTCGCCGGTGGCGTTCTCCAGTTCGGCCACGATCTGCTTGCGCGTGCGCATACGTGGAGCCGCATCGCCCGTCAGTGCAGCCTTCTGCGCCCGTGCGCGTGCGTGCCCTTCTTTGCCTTCGGCTGCCGCGATGACGGCCTTCACCTTCTCGCGTTGCTGCTCGGGCGGAAGCTTCGCCAGCTTCAGCGCGTGGGACACCCTGATTTGGTCGGCTTCGAGCGCGTCACGGACGGCCGCTGTGCAATCGAGCAGCCGGAGCGACGCCGCAACGGTCTGCGGCTCGACGCGGAACTCCGCAGCGATCTGCTCGTCGTCGTAGCCGAGATCCCGCAGACGCTGCATCTTCTCGGCGCGGTTGATCGGGGTGTCTTCCTCACGATGCTGATTCGTCGCGACCATCATCCCCGCGAGCTCGGCGTGCTTCCCGCGCTTCGGCAGGGCCGGCACCAAGATCGGCGCGCATCCTTCATCCCGCTGTCGGCGGTTAGCCTCCCGCGCTGCGATCACGCGCCGGCGGCCGTCTACGACGATGACCGCGCCGGTTTCCGGATCCTTGTGGATCAGGATCGCCTTCAGCACGCCGCGGTGGCGGATGTTGCGCACCAGCGCCTCGTCATACGGCAGCAGCGCGCGCCGGTCGAATAGCGGATGGGTCGGGTCAGTGATGAGCGTCAGCGCGTCGGGATCGAAAAAGAGCACGTTGCTCTTGCCGGCGGCGCCATACGCCTCGATTGAATTCTTTGCCATGTCTTCTCCTACGCAGCCGCCTCGAACGGGAATTCGGCTTTCTGCAAATCAGCGCGATGTTGCGCAACAAGCGCGTCGTGTTGCTCCTGCGTCATATCGCGAGTCCAAAAATCCGGATGCCCTGGCAACCGGTCGCTACCATCCTTGCGATGCCAGCAGTAAAAGCAGCCCATGCGATGCGGGAACCAGTAACCGCCGCAGTCGCAGCGCGTCTTTCCTGCGTTGCGCTCCATCATCCATTTGTCGACACGCCAGTCGCGGGCGCCGCAGAGACATTCCGGATAAGCCGCTTGCTCGAGCACGCCAGGCTTATCGAGGAGGACTCGACGGCGATCGCAACGGCGGCACCGGCAATGAAAGCGCGCCATTTCAGTGACCGCACGGCACCGAGCCGTCGAGGGATTCGACCGCACCGCACGACAGGCAAATGCGGGGATAGGTGGGACGCCTCGCCAACCACTCCGCGAGTCCGCCCGGCAGCTTCGTCGGCTGACGAGCGAGCGCGGCGAGTTGCTCGAGGTCCGTAGATGCCTGGTGCTGATCCATCACTGCTCCTCCGCCATGCCTTCAATTCGGCTGACAAGACCGAGCAGCATCTGAAAGTGCTTCCACGTCCGTTCTTTCACGCGGAGAACCTCGTGTTTCTCGACCCGTCCATCTTCGAAAGTCCGAATGATTTCCTTGCCGATGTCGCCGTTGGTCTCCCATGTCTTCGCCATCAGCTCGATAACCTCGCCGTCCGAGCAGTTCTCCGGCGACGGAATCTCGACGAGCGCGTAGCCACGTTCGCGCGCCCACGCCTCCAAAATCCGGTCATCGTTCGTGACATCAGCAATCCGAGCGGCCTCCGCGAGACTCAGCTTGTGGGTGTCGTTGTTCGGATTGACCTTGTTTCGCAGCATCGCGCCCGACATGCCGAGCCGTGGCGCCAGCGACTCGCTACCACCTGGGTAGTCGTGAACGACCGCATAAGCCGCATCAATGATGTTCATTCGATCCTCATCTGAACGTTGTTCGTTCGCGGTAAGGACAACTAAAGTGCATCCCTATGACGCGAACGAATTTTCATTTTGATCAATCACGCCATGTGGGCGCGATCTACTGCATTGGGGCGAGGGTTCCCGGCTTTCGCATTAGAATTGGCAGCTCTTACACAGCCATTTCGATACGGGGACCCATCATGGAAGAAGCAAAAGTCACATTCAACTTCATCGGCGCCACCGCCTCGTCAATTCCAACCAACATTCCCGATGCGCTCAAGTTACGCGCAGGGTTCACTCCGAACGACGGAGACGTCATCTCCTTCGAAGGCCTGCCCGGCGCGTTTCTAATCCACTCGCGCGAGTTTCAAATTCGCTCCGACGGCGTTGTCGACGTCGTTCTCAACGTCGATGTGGCGCAGCCAGCAAAAGGCTAACCGTCGACTACCGTTTCGACGCTCCGCGCCGATCGAAGCGACTTTACGAGGGCCGCTCTTCGCCGCGAGTGATTGCGAACGCGCCATCCTTCGAGATCACCCAATGGCGCCCGGAAACCGAGACGGCGCACTTCATTCGCCATGTGGAATCGCCCTGCCGATCCCGGTCGCCCAGGGCGACATCGAGTGCCGGCCGGATCAGCCACAGGACCAGGCGTGCATACAGGCGCTTCATGCGTCCTCCTTTTGTTCAATGAGAGAAACCCTCATGAATGAAAAATCAAATATCGGAAACATTGCCTCGGGACGGCGCATAGCTCAGTGCTGGTACAGCGCCACCGAGTACGACCAGATCAAGTCCGTCATGGACGACGGTCACAAGCTGCCCTCCCGGTATGAAGACTGGCGGGCTGGAGCCGAGCAACGCGAAGATCAGGTGCGCCGGGCAGGTGGTACTCCCGTCCGCATTGCGTTCGATCTCGCAGAATTCCGGCGCTTCTGTGCGCACTTCCGAGTTCCCCTCGATGCCGATACTCGCAGCAAGTTCGCCGCCCTCAAGTCGCAGATTGACGCAGAGGCTGGTTCCGATTCGGGTACCGGGGTGCATTGACGCCGCCATGTCAGATCGTCTCCTTTTGTTGAGCGAGCATGGCGTCGCGCAGGGCGACATAAGTGCGCAGGCTCACCGAGCCCGCTTCTCCTCGCGCGATCCGTTGAAGGGTCTTCGAGCTAAGGCCAGTATCTGCCGCGATCCGGGTCCAATGCCCGCGCTGCTCACAAAGCCACGATCGGATAGGGGTGAGTTCGTTCATGGCCAAATCATAGACTTATTTGTCCCAATAAACAAGACACATAAGTCTCAGATAAATCACTACTCTCTGGGACATGACTGACCTACGCGAAAATTTGCGAATCGCCGTCGATGCGCTTATCGGAGAGGGGCGAAAATTCGCCAGCGGGCGCGAACTCGCTCAGCGCGCGCACACCCTCGGGCTTGTTGAAAGCGCGGAGAGTTTTGCAAGAACTGTGAATCGCGTTCGCTCCGGCGACAAAGACGTCCAGCTTTCCACGGTCGACATCCTCGCTAAAACAGTAGGAAAGAGCGTGGTGGATCTTATCGGGCGCGATACGGCCGCCTTGTCGGCCACCCAACAATCCGCTATGCCCAGATCATCGGGTAACCTGAGCGCCGAAGCACTCGCTCTTGTCGACGTGATTGCGAATGCGGACGCGGCCGGCCTTTCGCCCGAGGTGTTCAAGTCAATAAAGAACCTTCTTATAACGATCGCGTTTGCGGAACCGAGCAAGGGCGATGATGAGCTTCCTCACTTCCAGCCATAGCCCGCCCCATCCAGTCGGGCTTGACAGCTCGAATAGGCTCAAGCGCGGAATCGTAAGCGAGCCCGCGGTTGCAGGCGACGAGCCTGTTTCTGTCTTTCGTAAGCGTCACGCCCGGCGCTCCAAGCAGCGTGACTACCCATTCAGTTTCCGAATGAGCCGCTTTGACCAACACGATCCTGCCAATCAGGGCCGGATTCCAAGCCTCTTTGATCCTAGCCAGATCCCCCGGCCTGCAACGCAGCCCGCGCACCCCAGTCTCTCGTTCCACCCTTAGCCCCCTCTTACCTGCTTGAACCACTGTATGGTTATACAGTAGTTTGCCAAGGAATCGGACGGCTTTCAACTGGCGTAAGGGAATGTTGAATCGAACGCGTAACATCGGTGCCCAGGGCTATAATCGGCAGTTCGTCGCCTGCATGTGACGAAAGACGGGGCAACGCGCCAGTGCTGTCCAGGCATCGCGACCTATAAAAACGAGCAGAGGATGACCAAGCACGATATGAAGGCGGATACCGAGTTTCCGGCGCTCGCGATCCGATACGAGGGCAATGACGCCGAGCGGCATGAGCTAGACCTCAATCAGCTCGGCCAGTCCTTGCAAGGCTTCGCCCGGATATTCGCGGTCTCAGCGAACGTACTCAAAACGGGTAAACTGAACAAGCATTTCGACTCGCTGGACGTTCGAGTTGTCTCCGTACCGGTTACCGATCACCGCTGCTACGAAGTTCTGGCCGTCATACGAGGCCTCGCAGAATCGAAAGAGCTCTGGTCGGGAGTATTTGGGGCCATACTGGCCGCAGTCGTTCAGTATGTGTTGTCGCGACGAGACAGAGATGAGATGAGATACCTAAGCGAGGCACTGAAGCAGTCGCTTCAGAACAATCAGGGCACAGTGGACAAGCTGGTCGACACCATCGAAAAGATGGCTGATGCCTTGCGCCCCGCGGCAAGACAGGCGCTCACCCCTATCGAGAGGTCGTGCAAGCGAATCGATCTGTATGCAGACGGCAGCAAATTCCACGAATTGGACGCTGCTACGAAACGGTCGTTTGAAGACATGAATGCGGTCATTTCAGACCACTCTACCGTGTACACCGGAGTGATCACGGAGTTCGATATGGCCAATGGCGCGTGCAAAGTTACGCTGGACGGAGAAACATCACGTCTACCCGCCATTGTCACCGATCCCATTTTTAATCGTCCAAATAACCCCTATGTGGAGGCCTTGGCCGCATCTCGGCCACTGCGATTTGTCGCCAAGGCGGAACTGGATCAGGACGGGAATCCAGTGAAGCTTTATATATCTGACACCGCAGAGAACTCCCTGTAAACGATCGAGCCGGGGAGGCCGGCTACGTCATGTCCGGCGGATCTTCCAGTTCCTTCATGGGAACCCCTGACCTGCTCCCTGCAAACAGGGCCATCCGGAGTCTAGTAAAGTTCGTTTTCGGAGAAGAAGACGAACATGAAGAAGCGCTTTACGGAACAGCAAATCATCGGGTTTCTGAAGGAAGCCGAGGCCGGTATGCCGGTCAAGGAACTGTGCAGGAAGCACGGGTTCAGTGACGCGTCGTTCTACACCTGGCGCACGCGGTCGCCAGCCTGGAACCCTTCCCTGAACACTCATTCGCCTGACGACCACAGCCGTGTCGTAATTGGATCATCCCCGGGATACAATTTCAATTCTTACAAATTTGTCCTATCGAGCCACTAATCGGGGGCAGTATGAAGAGTTCGCACGGCCGGGTCACGGGGGTCTGCATCGCGGCAATAGCAATCCTCGCGGTAGCCACAGCGGGCTACACCATGCACGTTAGAGAAATCCAAAAGCAGCAGATTTCTAGAGACGCGCAGTATGTATCGCGCTCCGTCGAGAAAGTCCTGAGGATGGACCGAACACGAAGCGAGGAGGATGTCGCCGCTATCGAAAACAGTTCCGGCGTGAAATACTCCCCGAGGACTCCCCCGAGAGGAGTGGCGGCGCTTCTGGAAAGCGACGAGTTGAACGATCTGTTCCTCGCATACGCTGAAGATGGGCTGCGAGCCATCCAACTAATTGCAAGAAAGAACGATATTGAGTTGAGATTGCGCGCGGCAGACATATCGAACATTTTCGATCCGAAGGCCGAAAGCCGCTGGAATCGACGCGCCGAGCTGCGCAGCCTCAACGATGAACTCAGGCCGGTCACCGACGATCTAGTTCAGGCACTCCTCAATGTACAGAAATTCGGTGAACGGATTCAGGACCGGATTGGCGACATCAAGGTCCCAACGTCCGAGATACGGATGGGACTCCGTCGGTATGCCTCCCTTGCATCATCGAGCGGACACTAGCGACCTCCACGGGCACGTGCCGTGCCCCCACGATCAAGCAATCTCGGCGCATTACTGTTCACGCGTCATCCAATAAGCCCGCGCTCTGCGGGCTTATTTGCGTCCGCAGCGCCGGGCCTCCTGAGATTCCAGTAACGAGCAAGACTCTTGAGTCCCGAAACAGGACACAAAAGTCTTGACAATGAGTCATATATGTCCCAAGATTCAACCCAACGCAGCACCGAACGCTGCGCCACCGCCGAAGCGGACCGCTCTTTAACAACACGATGCTCAGGACAGGGTTAGATCGCAGCACGGACCGCCGTTCGGACGATTCCGAAGAACCCGATGCCACCGAGGACCGCGCCCGCGAAGTCCAACGCGATACCCGAGGCCTTCGGCTTCCACCGATGCAGAGTGATCTTCATATTGAGGTGAAGATTGACCGCCTGTTGGCGTGGGTGATTGATCCATTCGCCTACGCCGACCAGAAACAGCCCGATTGAAAGCAGGAGGAGTGATGCGTTCGAGATCACGAGCAAGTTCACGGTGATCGACAACACGAAAAGCGCCAAAGAGAGCGGTATAAGCATCTTGTACCAGTGGTCGAGAGTCAGATTCTTGAAGACGTTTAAAGCTTCCAATGGCGGCCCCTGTGTGCTGGATTGTGTGTTTGGCGACTGCATTCTATGCACATAACCAAAGGGGCCGCCACCCTTCCCTGAGCATCGTGTGCAACTAGTGCGCCGGGACCCGCAAGGGAGCAACCGGCCGGCTCTACGGTGTAGCCGAGAAACGGGGTAGCGCCCGACACCGATCAACAGCCTTCAGTGAGGGCGCCTCAAGCCGGCGCGGCGGCTCTAAATAGCCCGTAACTGCATACGGTCTCCGTTTGGTGGAATCGAGGCGCCCTCCCTGAGTGCTGTATTTGCGACTGCGCTGATCGAATGGCATTGCTCGCAGTGCCATTCCTTGAGCGCAGTCAAGCGGCAAGAGATAAATCCGACACCAATTCGATTTGGAGTCCTGCTCATATACAGGATACGACGATGACAACCGACACGAATACCACCGCTCCGCGCTTTACCGTCACGCTCGCCGCGCTTCGCAAAGCTCGCGCGTGCTACGACGGCTACAACAAGCTCGTTCGCTCGCTCCAGGGGCAGCCTTTCACCGATGAGGATGAGGGCCGAGAAAGCTACATCCGCTTCCGGCATGACGCCGAAATCCCCCTGCTCGACATCCTCAAGAGCAACGGCTTCGATGATGCGATGTGGTCGCTTCGCTGCGTATCCGGCGCTGATCGCGATATTCGGCTGTTCGCCGTCTGGTGCGCGCGGCAGGTCGAACACCTGATGCAAGATCAGCGCAGCAAAGACGCATTGGACGTCGCGGAGCGCTTCGCTAATGGTGATGCGTCAGACGAAGAATTAGCCGCCGCATGGGACGCCGCACGGGCCGCCGCAGGGGACGCCGCACGGGCCGCCGCAGGGGCCGCCGCACGGGCCGCCGCACGGGCCGCCGCAGGGGACGCCGCATGGGACGCCGCATGGGACGCCGCATGGGACGCCGCACGGGCCGCCGCAGGGGCCGCCGCACGGGCCGCCGCAGGGGACGCCGCATGGGCCGCCGCACGGGCCGCCGCATGGGCCGCCGCATGGGACGCCGCACGTGAGGCGCAGGCTGAAATGTTCGAGCGCATGTGCCTTGGGACGGCTCCGTGGCAACAGGAAAAGGTTGCCGCCTGACCAACCGCGCCCGCCCTGCGGGCAATCACACCACACAGAGGACAGACCATGAAATACGCAGCAGCACTTTTACTGACCGCCCTTGTGGCGTGCACTTCTCAGCCGGTTACGACGATTGGCGTGGGTGGAGTCTGGAATACGCAGGACCATCAAGCGACCGGCGGAAACGGCGGTCATGGTGGAAACGGAAATGCTGGTGGCCGCGGCGCGAGTGGCAACGGCGCAGGGGCTGCGTCGGGCGGCATGGGGCGGAGGTAAGCATGCACAAGGCTACCACCATGCCGGAGCTCGAGGCCTGCGGATGGTTCGTGCGCACGAAGCGCACCGACGTCGATCCGTCTGGCTTGCTCGTCGCCGACTGCTCGGCGGCAAACGAGCGCGGCTCAATGCTAGCGACGTTGTTCGCTGCCGCTCCCGATATGGCCGACATCCTCGAAATCATCGCCGCCGACGCTGATGCCGGGACGATCATGCTCACCTCCGGTGTCCGTCTTGCGATCGACGCGGCGCTGATCAAAGCCGGCCGGAAGAAGGCGCCGGAGCCGGTGCGGCATTTCACGATCAATGGAGGCGTCTGATGGCACTCACCCCAGAGAAGCGCGAAGCCCTGAAGCTCGCGCGCAAGCGCATTCAAAGCCGGAAAAACCGGTTCATCTGTCATGCACTGCGCTTCGTCAGCATCCGCCATCCTCACCTACGCGCGGCATGTGCTTCGCTGGAGAGATACATCGCCCAACAGATCGGGGGCGAGCGATGGACGTTGGAGACGTGGCAAGACGCCAACGGGTTCGGCGATCGCGTTGAGGAACAACGTCGACAAGACCGCATCGCGTGGATCGACTGGATGCTCGACGAGCCGAAGGAGGCATGATGCGCACCTCTCTCAACAGCCTATCTCCTGTATTGCGCGATTACAAACAATCGTCTGTATCGCGTGCGCAAAACGACAACGCCCTGCTCGCCTCATGTGAACAGGTTCACGGGTATGTCGCCAAGGGAAGCGCTGTCGCATTCGCGTACGGAGTCGCGATCGGTTGCGTCTGGTTTCTCTGCGCCGCATATCGCGCAGGAGCGCTGACATGGCCTTTCTGAAGATCTGGATCGGCGCGGCACTGGCGATCGCCCTTTTTCTGGCGATGCAGGTAGTGCTGGAGCAGCGAGCCGAGCGTTTCGAGCGTGCTCCCACCGTGCAACGCACGTAGCAGTCTCCTTCAGCGTCGCGCGTGCATTACTGGCCCTCGGATGCGCGACGTGTTTTTCAGGGGCGGAAGTTTCGCCCCGCTTTTCTCAACCGGCGTCATCGGTGGGTGCTCGGAGTGACGGGTGGGCGCCGTCACAAACTGAATAGGTCTGCAGCGCAGCCGGCTTTCATGCTACCCAACGCTGCCATATGCGAGCCGAGCACCCACCCCTGATGCTGATGCAACGAATTGAGGATGCGATGACCGATTGGATCGACCGCTGCCACTTCGGCGACTGCCGCGACCTGATGCCACAACTTCCGGAAGCGATCGCCGATGCGATCGTTACCGATCCGCCTTATGGCGATACGAGCCTTCTGTGGGACAAGCGCTGCGAAGGCTGGACCGACCACATCGCACGCATTTTGAAGCCGGCAGCCAGCGTCTGGGTCTTCGGCAGCATGCGTTTCATCGCGGCACTGTTCGCCGACATGGAGCGCGTCGGTTTCCGGTACGCGCAGGACATCGTATGGGAGAAGCAGAACGGCTCCAGTTTCCATGCCGATCGCTTTCGGCGCGTCCATGAGCATGCCATCCAGTTCTACCGCGGCGCGTGGACGGATGTGTTCAAAGAACCGCAATACACGAACGACGCGCGCGCGAAAGTTGTTCGGCGCAAAACACGCCCCACGCACACCGGGCATATCGATGCCGGTCACTACGTCAGCGAGGACGGCGGCCCGCGCCTGGTTCGCAGCGTGATCGACGTGGCGAACGAGCACGGGAAAGCCGTGCACCCCACGCAGAAGCCGCTCGGCATCCTCGCGCCGCTGATCGCGTACTCAGTGCCTCCGGGCGGCGTTGTGCTCGATCCGTTCATGGGCTCCGGTTCGACGGGCATCGCTGCGCGACAGCTCGGCCGGCACTTCATCGGCTTCGAAAACGATCCCGCCTGTTTCGAAATGCAATCCGAGCGGTCGCGCCAAAGCGATCTCGCGCTCGCCTGATCACCTGAGGACCACACCACCATGAACGACCAACAACATAGCAGCGCTGATGCGCTGACGGACGAATTCGTGAAGCGCGCTTTCTACGCTGCCGACTGCGGGACGTGGTACGAAATGTACCCGTCCGCTGCAATGGACGTCGCGCGCGAAATCCTCGCCGCATCCCCTGTCGAGCAGCCCGAGCAGGACGACGGCGTGCCCGAATGCAACGGGTCGCACGATGCCGGGCAGATCGCAGCGGGCGACGCAGAGTGCACTGCGTGCGCTGGCGAGCACCCCGCACCCTCGCCGGCGGACGAGCGGGCGGCACTTGCCAAGTTGCGCGCGGAAATGTTCGACTGGCTCGCGTCGTGCACGAAAGAGCACATCGACGGCAAGATCGAATTTATCAATCGCGTGACCGAAGGCTTTGCGGCGATCTACGCCCGCTCGGCAGCATCGCCCGCTGCGTCGGTCCCCAAGCGCGGAGACGACGAAGATGCCTAAGAACTATCGCATCCCCGACCTGTTTTCCTACTACGAGATTGATTCGAACGGATGTTGGCTATGGAAGGGAGCGGTAGGTTCGGAAGGCTATGGGACGAATCGAAGGAATGGCAAGACGGTTCGCATGCATCGGGCGTATTACGAGCAGTTTGTCGGGCCCATCCCTGACGGCATGCAGATTTGCCATCGCTGCGATGTGCGCAGATGCGTAAATCCGAATCACCTTTTCCCGGGCACTAACCAAGACAACGTTGACGATCGCGAAGCGAAGGGGCGGAACAAGCTGCCGCCGAAGGGCGAGCGCCACAACAAGGCGAAATTGACTGAAGCCCAAGTATTGGAAGCTCGTCGGTTGTGGAGCGAAGGATTCGCTATCAGGGCATTGGCCAGATCGTACCAAGTCGATCGCAAGACCATGAGCTGTGCCATCAAAGGAAAGCACTGGAAGAACGTTGGAAAGGAGCCAAACGATGAGCCACACGCATGACGTATTGAGGCGCCTGCTTCACATCTTGGAATCTGGTCGAGCGCTGAACGGGATTAGCAACGACCGGGCAACTGTATATGCAGGGGCACTGCGAGAAATCCTGGAATCCCCGCAACCCGCGCAGGCAGACGCACCGGCAGACACGGCGTGCCCGCACGCCGGCGTGCACCGCTACTGTATGAGTTGCCCCGTCTCGCCATGCCCCATCGGCCTCGGAGAAAAGAAATGACGGACCCGAACCACGACATCGTTCCTACGCTGCGCATGTTCGACGGCGTGATGACTGGATTGGCCGCAGACGAAATCGAACGGCTGCGAAAACGCGTCGCCGAGTTGGAGGCTGACGCAGAGGCAGAGGCGCGCGAGCCGCACTCAGATGATGTCGCCGTCGATTCCTTCGCCGCCGCGATGAAGCACAAACTCGCGCTGGCCCGCGCCAAGGGCCGTGGTGGGTGGGAAACGTGCAGCCCTGCCGACCTGTCGCGGATGCTGCGCGAGCATGTCGAGAAAGGCGACCCGCGCGACGTGGCGAACTTCTGCATGATGCTGTGGCATCACGGTTCGCCGATCGTCAGCGCCCCCGCCGATTCGGGAGAGGCGCGCCTGACGGACGAGCCGAGCCTCACGAATCCGCTCACGCCGTACGGAATGCTCGTGCGCGCGCTCCGGATCGTCACCGGCACGGTGCTTGGCGATATGGCGCAGCATCTCGGATGCAGTCCGGCCGCGCTATCGGCGGTCGAATTCGGGCGTAAGCCGCTCACGGCCGTGATGGTCGCCGACACGGCTGCGTACTTCGCCAGTGTCGGTATTCCCGACACGCTTCACGCATTGAGCGCCGCATGGCGCGCCCACGCCCTTGTCGACGGAGCTGACCATGCCGCATGACAACGTGCTGACCGCCGCCGCGCGTGCCGCGATCATGGACGCCTGCCAGAGCATTTCGCGCAGCGTCGATGCCCTGAAGGAGTGCCATACCGTCGACGGCGATTGGGGCGACGACGGGGACGCGAAGGCGTTCTACGACGCCGAACTGCGCCTGCTCGGCCGGCTGACCGCCCTTCTCGCCCCCACGCAGCAGCCGAGCGGCGAGGTGAAGGACGATCCGATCACGGCACTCCTGGCGATGCACGCTGAAGTCCTTGACCAGAATGAGTACGCCTACTTCGAATTGGCATACACACGTCGAACCGAATGGATGGCGTGGATCTGTTCGAACCACCGCGACGATGATCCGAATCGCAAGGTACTCGCGCGCGGCCAAGGCAGCACTCCGCACGAAGCCTGTGCCGCCGCCATCGACGCCGCCCGCGCCCAAGGAGGCGACCATGAGTGAGCCGATTCTGTCGCGTGAGCAGGTGCTCAAGATCGTCCGCAAAACGCTGAAAGAAAACAACGACCGGGACAAGCTGTCGTCGGCTTCCTTCATGAAGTTGTATGCGGCGTTTGAGGAAGCTTGGATCGCGAAGCTTGGCGAGCCGCGCGCATTCCTTTCATGGAAGGACGGGGATGGCTACGGGTTCTGGGATACGAAAGACGAGGCAGAACTCGCGAGCGCGCACGACTTCGAGCCGGAACCGCTCTACACCCTCAAGGGCCAAACATGAAGATCACCGATGAAGTTAGCCTGTATTACATGCGTGACAACCACACATTCAAGCGCCTCACCGGCCCCGTCGAAGACATGCTAGCGCAGGTCATGGCTGAATTCGACGACGGCTTCACGGGCGGCATGTTGTGCACAAAGAGCCTGCCCGACCTCGGTAATGTGCATGCCTACGGCACAGCTGATCGTCAGCGCTTCCAGAACGAAGCGCGCGAGTGGTTGTTTGCCGCAAAAATCAGGAGCGAGTTGCCATGAAGATCACCGATGACATGCTGACGGAGTGGCGGAAGGAGTTCGAGGCGGAATTCCCGATGCCGCCGGACTGCATCTGGACAGGGAAGGGCTATTCCCAAACCCGTTACGACGCATGGCGCGCTCAAGAGTACGCGCATATGTGGAACGGATTCGTAGCCGCCCGCCGCACCACGCCCGACAGGGAGGCGGTTATCGAGGAGTGCGCCGCGATTGCAGAGCGGACCTACGCGAAGGACGCATTCCGGTTTGAACTCGGGACTGAATCCGCACGAGCTATCCGCGCCATCAAGACCGCCCCCACTAGCGATAAGGGAGGTGCGTGATGATCGTCCGCGAAACCATCGACCTCTTCGGCGAAAAGATCGTCGAGCGTATCAGCGAGGCTGCGCCCGGCCGCAAACCGACTCAGCCGAAAGGTTACGCCGCTCAACCTGGCACCGGACCTACTGGCGAGACGTGCAAGACCTGCGCACACAAACGCTCGACTGAAGGTCACACGGCCAAGGTCTATTGGAAATGCAACCTCATGCAACATGCGTGGACCGGCGGTCCCGGATCAGACATCCGGATGCGCTCGCCTGCATGTGCCCGTTGGATGAAGGGAGACTAGCCGATGATCGACCAAGACAAGATGCGGACGCTCGCGAAGCGGCTTAGCGAAGTTTCGGCCGTCTATAGCAAGGGGCAAGTTGCAGACATACACGAAGCCGCCGACGCCATCGACGCCCTACTGAACCGTGTTTCTCAGCTCGAAGCGGCGCGAATCGGCTATGCCAACGAGTTCCCTATGGACGCTGAAGGCTTGCCGAATGTCGGAAGCATCCACGAGAACATCCGCAAGCTCAAGGCCGAGCTGGAAGCCGCTGCGGCGGATAAGCGGGATCAGTTCGCGCGGCTGCTGACGATTATCGAAAAGGACAGCGAGTGGGCTGATGCGCGGGCCGTTGATTGGACGCGCGGCGTCCTGATGGCTACGCTGAAGGTCGCCCTCGCGCAACGACAGGGAGAAGGATCGTGAGAGTGCTACTTGAGCGACTAAGGAATATGACATACCGCGTATCGAAATATGACGCGGCCAGAATAGAAGAAGCGATCGCGGTGATTGAGAAGATGCAAAAAACCCGTTTGCAGGCAATTATTGAAGCTATCGAAGGTGAATGCGAAGGCCTCGCGATTGACGAGAACCAAGCCGCGCGCATCCTGATGCATCTTGACAGCACGTCTCAGAATGGGATTGTTCCCCGTGCATCCTCTCGGACTGAGAAGCCCGTAGTGACCCCAGTCGGCTGGAGGCTCATGCCAACATCGCTAACACTGGGGATGCGCATGGCAATGGCTAAATCCGCAGCTGAGTACATGCGGAGCACTGGAGGTAACAGCCTTGATGTGATTTATGAGGCCGCTATCTCATCCGCCCCTGCTAGTGAGGGAGAGCAGAAATGAGCGAAATCACCGAACTGGCTCAGGAAATCGCCGCACGCCTGACGCCACACGCACTGTGGGATTTGGCCGAACTGGCGAAGTACCTGCACCGCAGCGAGCAGCACACGCGCCAGTGGATCATCACGCAGGAGGGCTTTCCGCGCCCGATCCGCATTCCGTCAGGTAAGAGCGCGACCGAGCGCGCCCGCCCGCTTTGGCGCGCGAAAGACGTGATCGCGTGGGCCGAATCTCACGTCGAAGCCTGATGGAGTTTGTCGGCAAGATCAGCGGCATGTGGCGCGTAGTAGACCGCCTGAAGGATGCGCAGGTCGCGATGGCCGCTGATCTTCGCCAGCTCCATCACATTGAAGATTTTCGACAGGCGGGTGAGCGCCTCTCGGCGCGCGTCGTGGAAATGCAGGTCGCGCAGGGCCGCGGACGTCTTCGCCTTTCGAAATAGAGCGTCGCGCGACTGCGCGTCGACGCCGAACACGTTCCCATCGAATTCCTTCTTCAGCGGATCGAGCTGCTTGAGCACCGCGAGCGCGCGGGGCGACAGCGGCACATCGCGGGCCACGCCGGTTTTCGTGCGTGGCAAGTGCACATAGCGTTTCTTCAGGTCGACCTCATCCCACGTCATTCCCTCGATCTCGCCGGCGCGCATCGCCGTTTCGATCGCGAATACAAGCATCGCGCCGATGCGCGCCGACTTTGTGACCGGCGTCTCGTCCGCTCGGTAGCCGAGGCGCTCGAGCAGCAATTCGACCTCTTCATCGGTAATGCGTCGCTTGCGCGGCTCCGGCTCGGTCGGTCGGCGCATTCCAGTCAGCGGGCTTTCGGTGATCCACTTCCACTCATCACGCGCGGTCGTGAACACGTGCGACAACAAGTTGATCTCACGCAGTACCGTCGCCGTTCCGACCTTGCCTCGGCCGGACTTTTCGTCGCCATCGAGACGCGCGTCGCGCCACCGCCCCATGTGCTCGGCCGTCACATCGGCGAGCGGCATCGCGGCAAGCTCCGGGAAATCACGGACGAATGCTGCGAAGCGGATCGCTTCCCATCGCGCGGTGCGCTTCGTCGGGCTGACGCGTTTCTCGTACTCGCGCAGAGCATCTGCAAGCGTATGTTTCGTGCCCGGTGTCAGCTTGCCGACATTGATCTCGTGCTCGATCCGTGTAGCCCATGCGACAGCATCTGCCTTGCTCGCGAACGTCTCGGACATGCTGACGCCCTTGCGGCGTACCTGCGCGCGCCATACGACACCGCGCTTCGTGTATGTCGCCATCCTGCCCCCCTTGGTGCAAATCATGGTGCATTTCTGGTGCACGCGGGTGCAAAAACGGCTTGTTTTCGCTACAACGCGGCTACCTTCTTGGATCGGGAAGATAGCACGGAAATCCTTGCTGGGATTGGATTTGCTACGGGCAGGATAGCTTGCGCTACATAATGGGATGGTGCCGGGGACCGGACTCGAACCGGCAAGCCAGTTAAGGCGGCGGATTTTCGTCACACTGCTTCTTTCGAAGCCGACGTCGTCTGAACGACATCGTTCGTGCGCTGGACTATGCCTTCGCCGTCGCGCGCGGGCGTGCTGCGTACCCGTGCGCCTTAGGCGCCCCCCGTCTAGTCTCTACACCTTCCTCGCGGTACCCGCGAGGCTTGGCTCGGCGTTGCCTCGATGCGCACATCAGGGGTTTCGCCGAATTTGAAGGGTTCTGCACCGACCGTTTCCGGCCGGGCACTCAATCGTTTAAGTCCGCTATGTTTACCAATTTCATCACCCCGGCAACAGGGCGGACGCGATTCTACCATTGGTCGCGCGTGCGTTCCCCGATTCAGGCATGCCGCGCACCGTCGAAGCATGCTCTCGCGTCCGCCGGCACCGATGCGCTGCCGGAATAATCCGCCGTAACCGACGCCAATCCCGCGAGCGCATGCGGTTTCGCCCCGCATCGACGCATCCGCCGATACAATCGGGACTGCCTCTCCGACGCGCCGACCGTCTTGCGCGCGGCGCACACGCACACCGCGATACGCCCCCTTCACGCGTCATCGACAGGTCACAAACGTTTTCGATAATCAACGCGCCGAAAACGTTTACATCGCGTGACCTCATGACCTCGACCATCAAGGATGTCGCCGCACTCGCCGGCTTTTCGATCGCCACCGTGTCGCGCGCGATCAATGCGCCGCATACCGTCAGTCCGGCGACGCTCGAAGCGATCCGCACCGCGATCGATACGCTGCGCTTTCGTCCGAGTCCGCTCGGCCGGCAACTGCGCGGCGAGCGCACGCGGCTCGTCGGCGTCGTCGTGCCGACGCTGTCGAATCCCGTATTCGCCGACTGCCTGCTCGGCATCGACGAGCTTGCGACCGCGGCAGGCTTCAAGCTGATCCTGATGACCACCGAATACGACGCGGCGCGCGAACGTCACGCGATCGAGACGCTGCGCGAGCAACGCGTCGAAGGCCTGATCCTGACGGTCGCCGACGCCGACACGCATCCGCTGCTCGACATGCTCGATCGCGACGGACCGCATTACGTGCTGATGCACAACGACACGCAGCGCCGGCCGTCGGTGTCGGTCGACAACCGGCACGCCGCATACGACGGTGTGCGGCTGCTCACCGCGCGCGGCCATCGCCGCGTGCTGATGCTCGCGGGCTCGCTCGCCGCATCCGATCGCGCGCGCCAGCGCCATCTCGGCTATGCGCAAGCGCTCGCCGAAAGCGGCGTCGCGACGCTGCCGCCCGTCGAAGTCGACTTCAACGCGCCCGAACTGCCCGACGCGGTGCTCGCGCATCTGACCGCGCACGCGACGCGTCCGACCGCCCTCTTCTGCAGCAACGACCTGCTCGCGATGGTCGTGATGCGCGGGCTGCGCCGCGCCGGTTTCTCGATCCCGGACGACCTGTCGGTACTCGGCTTCGACGGCATCGACATCGGCGAGCTGCTCGCGCCGCCGCTCGCGAGCGTCGCGACGCCGAACCGCGACATCGGCCGCCATGCATGGCGACGATTGATCGACGCGATCGGCGGCGCCGCGATCGAACGCACGTCGCTGATCCTGCCGCACGCGGTGCGCGACGGCGCGACCGTCGCCCCGCCCGCGGCCGACGTGCAACTGCGTCGCGCGTAAACCCGCGCGCCGCGTGCTGCATGCGGCGCGCGGTGACGTCCCCTTTCTTCGTCCGGAGACCTGATCGTGCCTTTCCGTCTGACCTCGCTGCTGCGCGCGCTCGCCGCGCCGCTCGCCTGCGCCGCGCTCGTCGCCGGCGCGAACGCCGCTCGCGCCGACGAAACGGCGATCTGCTACAACTGTCCGCCCGAATGGGCCGACTGGGCCGCGCAGATCGCGGCGATCAAGCAGAAGACCGGCATTCGCGTGCCGTTCGACAACAAGAACTCGGGTCAGGCGATCGCACAACTGATCGCCGAACAGAAGAGCCCGGTCGCCGACGTCGTCTATCTCGGCGTCTCGTCCGCATTCCAGGCGAAGGACAAGGGCGTGATCGCGCCGTACAAGCCCGCGCACTGGAACGACATCCCCGCGAACCTGAAAGACCCGCAGGGCTACTGGTTCGCGATTCATTCGGGCACGCTCGGCTTCTTCGTCAACAAGGACGCGTTGGACGGCAAACCGGTGCCGCGCTCATGGGCCGATCTGCTGAAGCCCGAATACAAGGGGATGGTCGGCTATCTCGATCCGTCGAGCGCATTCGTCGGCTATGCGGGCGCGGTCGCCGTCAACCAGGCGCTCGGCGGCAGCCTCGACAACTTCAAGCCGGCGCTCGACTGGTTCCGCAAGCTGAAGGCGAACGCGCCGATCGTGCCGAAGCAGACCGCGTATGCCCGCGTGCTGTCGGGCGAGATTCCGATTCTGCTCGACTACGACTTCGACGCATACCGCGCGAAATACAAGGACAACGCGAACGTCGAGTTCGTGATCCCGAAGGAAGGCACGATCGCGGTGCCCTACGTGATGAGTCTCGTGAAAGGCGCGCCGCACGACGCGAACGGCAAAAAGGTGCTTGATTTCGTGCTGTCCGACGAAGGCCAGAAGCTGTGGGCGAACGCGTATCTGCGGCCGGTGCGCGCACAGACGCTGCCCGCCGACGTCGCGACGAAGTTCCTGCCCGCGAGCGACTATGCGCGCGCGAAGCCGGTCGACTTCGGCAAGATGGCGGCCGGCCAGCAGGCGTTCGGCCAGCAGTATCTGCAGGTGATGCAGTAAGCGCCGATGCTTGATCTGACTTTTCCGCTGCGTTGGCGCATCGCGCTCGTCGCGCCGGCGCTCGCGGTGTTCGCCGCATTCTGGCTGCTGCCGATGGTCGCGCTCGTGCAGGTCTCCGCCGACGGCGGATTCGTCGCGCGGTACGCGGCGCTGCTCGGCAACGCGCGCTACATGAAAAGCCTCGGCGCGACCGTCGCGCTGTCCGCGGGCGTCACGCTCGCGACGCTCGCGCTGTCGACGATTTCCGGCCTGCTGCTCGCGCGCCGCGAATTCGCCGGCAAGCGCGTGCTGCTCGCGCTGCTGACCTTTCCGCTCGCGTTCCCGGGCGTCGTCGTCGGCTTCATGGTGATCATGCTGGCCGGGCGGCAGGGATTGATCGGCGTGTTGTCCGCGAAGCTGACCGGCGACAAGTGGGTGTTCGCGTATTCGATCGCGGGGCTGTTCGTCGGCTACCTGTACTTCTCGATTCCGCGCGTGATCGTCACCGTGATCGCGGCCGCCTCGAAGCTCGATCCGTCGCTCGAGGAAGCCGCGCGTTCGCTCGGCGCATCGCCGTGGCGCATCTTCGCCGACATCGTGCTGCCCGCGCTCGCGCCGGGGCTGATCGCGGCCGGCGCGATCTGCTTCGCGACCGCGATGGGCGCGTTCGGCACCGCGTTTACGCTCGCGACCGATCTCGATGTGCTGCCGATGACGATCTATACCGAGTTCACGCTGAACGCGAACATCGCGACGGCGGCCGGACTGTCGATCGTGCTCGGCCTCGTCACATGGGCCGTGCTCGCGCTCGCGCGCCGGTTCGCCGGTCACACCGCCGCTGCCGCGGCCTGAGGAGGCATTCGATGCCATCGCTTTCCGATTCTTCCGCGCCGCCGCGCGCCGCGTCGTCGGCGCGCGCGGCCGGCCGTTCGCGTCGCGTGCCGCGCCGGGCCGGCGGCCGCGCGATCGCCGCGCTGCAATGGAGCGTCACGCTGCTGCTCTGCGCGTTCCTGATCGTGCCCGTCGCGATGTCGGTGCTCGCGGGCCTGACCGTCAACTATTTCCGCGGGCTGTCGAGCGGCCTCACGCTGCGCTGGCTCGAACAGGTGTGGCAGCAGTACCACGGCTCGATCTGGCTGTCGCTCGCCGTCGCGTTCGCGACGCTCGCGATCGTGCTCGTCGTCGGCGTGCCGGCCGGCTATGCGCTCGCGCGCAGCCGCAGCCGCGTCGCGCGCGTGATCGAGGAAGCGCTCGTGCTGCCCGTCGCGCTGCCGGGCCTCGCGTCGGCGCTCGCGCTGCTGATCGTCTACGGCGGCTTCACCGCATTCCGGATGAGTCTGTGGTTCATCGTCGCCGGCCACGTCGTGTTCACGCTGCCGTTCATGGTGCGCGCAGTCGCGGCCGTCGCGGCGAGCGCGGACCTGCGCACGCTCGAGGAAGGCGCGGCGAGCCTCGGCGCGTCGTTCGCCACGCGTTTCGCGACGATCGTGCTGCCGAACCTGCGCCCCGGCATCGTCGCGGGGGCGCTCGCGGTGCTCACGCTATCGATCGGCGAATTCAATCTCACGTGGATGCTGCATACGCCCGACACGAAGACGCTGCCGGTCGGTCTCGCCGATACCTATGCGTCGCTGCGTCTCGAAGTCGGCAGCGCCTACACGATCCTGTTCCTGCTGATGACGCTGCCGCTGCTCGTCGCGATGCAATGGCTCGGCGTCGATCCGTCCGGCACGCGCGCGTCGAAGCGGCGCGCACGCTGATCTTTCCGTTCCGATGAAACTCGATTCCATTCCCATTACGCTGACCCGCTGCGCGAAGACGTTTCGCGGCACGCGCGTGCTCGGACCGCTCGACCTGTCGATCGGCGCGGGCGAGACGCTCGTGCTGCTCGGCCCGTCCGGTTGCGGCAAGACGACGACGCTGCGCCTGATCGCGGGCCTCGACACGCCGGATGCCGGCGGCACGATCGCATTCGGCGACGACGACGTGACCGCGCTGCCGATCGAGCGTCGGCAGGTCGGCATGGTGTTCCAGAACTACGCGCTGTTTCCGAACCTGACGGTGCGCGGCAACGTCGGCTACGGGCTGAAGATTCGCCGCACCGAGCCGCGTGCGCTGCGCGCGCGTGTCGACGAGCTGCTCGCGATGATGCGGCTCGACGCGCATGCGGACAAGCCGATCGATCAGCTGTCCGGCGGACAGCGTCAGCGCGTCGCGCTCGCACGCGCGCTCGCAGTCGGCCCGCGTGTGCTGCTGCTCGACGAACCGCTGACCGCGCTCGATGCGAAGCTGCGCGACGCACTGCGCCGCGAGATGAACGCGCTGCTGCGCGCGCTCGGCGTGACGACCGTCTACGTGACGCACGATCAGGCCGAAGCGATGGAGCTCGGCGACCGGATCGTCGTGATGGGCGCCGGGCGCATCGAACAGATCGGCACGCCGCGCGACGTCTACTACCGCCCCGCGAACCGCACGGTCGCGCAATTCATCGGCACGCTGAATCGCGTTGCAGGACAATGGCGGGACGGCGCGCTGGTCACGACGGGCGGCGCGATCGCGACGCCGCATGCGGGCGACGAATGGTTCTTCCGTCCCGAGGACGCGCAGCTCGCCGATCCGGCCGATGCACCGTTGCGCGGCACGGTCGGCGCATGTGCGTTCCTCGGCGAGCGCACGCGGCTGACGATCGAGGATGCGGCGCCCGACGCGCTCGTGATCGACGTGCCGGGCCGCATCGCGCTTGCACGCGGCACCGCGGTCGGCCTGTCGATCGCGACCGACGGGCTGATCGCGCTCGGCGCATGAGCGGCGCGCCTCGCGCGCACCCACGATAACGACATCCCTCCGAGGAACCGACGATGCTGCTTGCTCAAATCAGCGATCTCCACATCAAGCGTCCGGGCCAGCTCGCGTACCGGCGCGTCGACACCGCGGCCGCGCTCGCGCGCTGCGTCGCGAAGCTGAATGCGCTCGTGCCGCGCCCCGATGCGGTGCTCGTCACGGGCGACCTGACCGATTTCGGCCATGACGACGAATACCGACACCTGCGCGATCTGCTCGCGGCGCTCGAGATTCCGTACTACCTGATGGTCGGCAATCACGACGATCGCGCGGCGCTGCGTCGCGCGTTCGCGGATCGCCACGAACTGCAGCACGGCGAATTCGTGCAGTACGCGCTCGACATCGGCGCGGTGCGCGTGCTCGCGCTCGATTCGCAGGTGCCGCGCACGAGCGGCGGCGACCTGTGCGATGCGCGGCTCGGCTGGCTCGCCGCGCAGCTCGACGCCGCGCGCGACCGGCCGACGATCGTCGCGTTGCATCATCCGCCGTTCGTGTCGGGCATCGCGCACATGGATGCATTGCGGCTCGCACCGAGCGCGGCCGCGAAGCTCGATGCGCTGCTGCGCGGCTATCCGAACGTCGAGCGCGTGCTCTGCGGGCACGTGCACCGGACGATGTTCACGCGCTTCGGCGGAACGCTCGCGTCGGCGGTGCCGGCGCCTGCCCATCAGGTCGCCTTCGACCTGCGCGCGGACGGGCCGTCCGCGTTCCGGCTCGAGCCGCCGGCGTTCGCGGTCCACCGGTACGCGCCGGACACCGGGATGGTTTCGCATCACGTGTACGTCGACGAGGGCGACGGGCCGTATCCGTTTTACGAGCCGTCCGGCGAACTGGTCGACTGATGCGGTTGGGGCGTGCGACGCCGGCGGCGATGACGCATCGGCGACACGCGCGCATCGCGGTTCACTGGGTCGCGATCGCAGGGCATGTCGCCGCGGGCGTGGTTCGCAGCGCTCCGGTATGTCGACGAGCGGGAGATCATCCATGCGGGTTGGTCCGCGCCGCCGCCCCCCGACCGCAATGCCGCATCCGCTGCCGCTACGCGTCGCGGGTCGCAATCGCACGGCATGCAGCCGCCGGCATGGTTCCCAGCGCTTCCGGTATGCCGACGAACGGCGCGACCGACGCGATTCGCCCACGCCAATGCTTGACCGCCGTGCCGCATCGGCACCCCGGCCCTTGTGGACCATACTCCCGCCCAATCAGGCCGCCGGCACGATTCGCGGCGCTCCGGTATGATCGGCACCCTCGATCGACGTCCGGCTGCGCCCGCGCCCGCCACGGCCGCGCGCGCCGCGACGCGCTCCTTTCGTCCCGTGCAGCCATGTCCATCGCTTCGTCCGACCGTCCGACCGACGCCGCCTCGCCCCACTACTCGCGCAGCCTGCTGTTGCTGCTTGCGACGATCGCGGGCGTGTCGGTCGCGAACATCTATTACAACCAGCCGCTGCTCGACAGCTTCCGCTCGGCGTTTCCGCAAGGCGCATCGTGGATCGGCGCGGTGCCGACCGCGACGCAGCTCGGCTACGCGGCCGGCATGTTCCTGCTCGCGCCGCTCGGAGACCGCTTCGATCGCCGCACGCTGATCCTGCTGCAGATGGCGGGCCTGTCGGTCGCGTTGATCGCGGCCGCCAGCGCGCCGTCGCTCGTCGTGCTCGCGGCGGCGAGCCTCGCGATCGGCGTGCTCGCGACGATCGCGCAGCAGGCCGTGCCGTTCGCGGCCGAGATCGCGCCGCCGGCCGAGCGCGGCCATGCGGTCGGCACCGTGATGAGCGGCCTGCTGATCGGCATCCTGCTCGCGCGCACGGCCGCCGGTTTCGTCGCCGAATACTTCGGATGGCGCGCGGTGTTCGGCGCATCGGTGGCCGCGCTCGTCGTACTGGCAGTCGTCATCGTGCTGCGGCTGCCGCGCAGCTCGCCGACCTCGACGCTGTCGTACGGCAAGCTGCTCGGCTCGATGTGGCATCTCGTGGTCGAATTGCGCGGGCTGCGCGAAGCGTCGCTGACGGGCGCCTCGCTGTTCGCGGCGTTCAGCGCGTTCTGGCCGGTGCTGACGCTGCTGCTTGCAGGACCGCCGTTTCATCTCGGCCCGCAGGCGGCCGGCCTGTTCGGCATCGTCGGCGCGGCGGGCGCACTCGCAGCACCGTATGCGGGACGCTTCGCCGACACGCGCGGGCCGCGCGCGATCATCTCGCTCGCGATCGCGCTGCTGGCCGTCTCGTTCGTGATCTTCGCGCTGTCGGGCACGAGCCTCGTCGGGCTCGTGATCGGCGTGATCGTGCTCGACGTCGGCGTGCAGGCCGCGCAGATTTCGAACCAGTCGCGCATCTACGCGTTGAAGCCGGAAGCGCGCAGCCGCGTGAACACGGTCTACATGGTGTGCTATTTCATCGGCGGCGCGCTCGGCTCGTCGGTCGGCGTTATGGCCTGGCGCGCAGCCGGCTGGCTCGGCATGTGCGCGGCCGGACTGCTGTTTACCGCGCTCGCCGGCGCGTTCCACTACGTCGGCGGCAAGCGCGGCTGAGCGCCGCCGCCGCGCGCGGGGCGGGCGCCTTACGCGTCCGCGCGCTGCGGTGAGGACTCGCGCGCAGGCCGCGGCGCAAGTGGCGACAACGTGTCGGGCGTCGCCGCGTGGGGTGCTGCTGCATCGACTGCCGCTGTGCCGGCCGTCGCGGCGTCGACCGCTGCAGCACCGGCTGCCGCTGCATAGGCTGCCGCCGCGCCAACGACTGCTTCGCGTATTACCGCTGCATCGACTGCCGAAGCATCAACGACCGCTTCGCCTGCTGCCGCTGCGCCGGCTCCCGCAGCATCAACAACCTCTTCGTGCGCTGCCGCTGCACCGGCTCCCATAGCATCAACAACGCCTTCGTGCGCTGCCGCTGCACTGGCTCCCGTAGCATCAACAACGCCTTCGTGCGCTGCCGCTGCACCGGCCGCCGCAGCATCGACCACGCCTGCACCCGCTACCGCCGCACCGGCCGCCGCGCCATCCGGCGCAGCATTCGCCACCGCACTCGCCGCCGATACGGCGGCCGCCGTCATACCGGGCGCAACGTCCGGCATCGCGGCGGGCACGGGCACTGCGATCGGCTCGTACGCCGACGCGCCATCAGCCGCCGACGCAGTCGCAGCAACCGGCGAACCGGCCGCGGCCGCTGCCGGCCGACGCGCCGGATCGAACAGGAACGACAGCCCGACGCTGCCGAGGATCGCGACGGTCGCGACGACGGTCGCCATCGTCACCGGCTCGCCGAGCATCAGCGCGCCGAGCGCCACGGCGACGATCGGATTCACGTACATGCAGCTGCTTGCGATGATCGGGCTCGTGTGCCGGATCAGATAGCCGTACGCGACGTACGCGGCCATCGTGCAGAACACCATCAGATAGACGAACGCGAACACCGGCGCGACCGCGAGGTGTTCGACATGCTCGCCGAGCAGCCATGCGGCGAGCGTCGACATCAGCCCGCCGAGGCCGATCTGCAGCGACGTCGAAAGAAACAGGTCGGACGGCAGTTTGAGCCGCGTCGCGAGATGCGCGCCGCCTGCCCAGAACAGCGCGCCGGCCAGCACGCTGATCGTGCCGAGCGCCGAGTTTTCGGCGGCGGCGCCGCCCGAATTCAGCACGACGATCCCGACCATCCCGAGCGCGACGGCCGCCCACTCGCCTTTCGTCACGCGCCGCCCGGCGACCGCCGCGATCACGGTCGCGAACAGCGGCACCGTCGCGACCATCACCGCGGCCGAACCGCTGCTGACCGTGCGCATCCCGAGCGCGATCGTGCCGGACGACAGCGCGACGAGCATCGTGCCCACGATCGCCGCATTACGGATCTCGACGAGCGTCGGCCATTCGGGCTTGCGGCGCAGCGCGAAGACGAACAGGCCGATCCCGCCGAGCAGGTTGCGCAGCCCCGACAGCAGCAGCGGCGGGAACGACTGCAGCGCGAAATGCAGCCCGCTGTACGTCGAACCCCAGACGAAATAGATGAAGACGAGCGCGAGCGCAACGCGGCCGCCGCGGCTTTGCGGCAGACGAATCCGCAGCGGGAAGCGCGCGAGGAAATCGAGCAGACGGTCGAGCGGCGTCATGGCCTGACCGCCCGCACGTCGCGCCGCGTGCTCCGCCGAAAGACGCCGGCGACGCCGGCAAGCGGCCCTGACAGGGCCGGGAAAGCGAAAGCGGACGTGCGGAACGACATGACAGTGCGAACGGCGACGAATGAAAACCGGCAGGCGGCGGCAGAGGGACAAAAAAACGTGCGCAACCGCAACGGCTGCGCACGCTCGGCATTATGGCACCAAGGATTCGAAAGCATCGCCTGACACTGCTGAAAGGAACAGGACTGACGTTTCGGCGCGACATTTCGGCGGCCGGCGCGCGTGTCGAACGCCGCAAAGCGGCGACGCCCGTCGAAACGATCGCGATCCCGAAGTTTTCCGCACACGCCGCACGGCACGATGCTGCACTGCGCAGCCGCCGGCACACGCGCGCGTCGCGCAGTGCGTGGGAGGCGCGCGCTCGCGATGCTGCGCGCGCACGTCGCGCCGCGGCCGGTTCCGGTTGAATCCGCCGCGAAGCCGGTGTATCGTGTGCCCTTGCTAACGCGGGGGTCCTGCAATGCTCCCGGTCGAAACGGCCGGCATTGTGGGTGAGAAATACCCTTTGAACCTGATCTGGATAATGCCAGCGCAGGGAAGCGTACGGGCTTCGCCGCCATCCCTCTGACGAAACCCGCCGCCTCACCAAACTCGTCTCCTGCTTAGCTCGAGCCCCCATTCGTCACGGGGCCCGGGTGAACGCCAAGGCGCCCACTCGGGCCGACAAGGAGATTGCATGAACGCCAATCCGAAGTTTCTGTCTGCCGACGCCCACGTCGACGCTGCTGCCGTCGCGCCGCTGCCCAATTCGCGGAAAGTCTATGTGACGGGTTCGCAGCCCGACATCCGCGTGCCGATGCGCGAGATCACGCAGGCCGACACGCCGACCGGCTTCGGCGGCGAAAAGAATCCCCCGATCTACGTCTACGACACGTCGGGCCCGTACACCGATCCGGACGCCAAGATCGACATCCGCGCGGGCCTGCCGGCGCTGCGTCAGCGCTGGATCGAGGCACGCGGCGACACCGAAACGCTGCCCGGCCTGTCGAGCCAGTACGGCCGCGAGCGCGCGGCCGATCCGGCCACCGCCGACCTGCGCTTCCCGGGCCTGCACCGCAATCCGCGCCGCGCGCGCGCCGGCAAGAACGTGACGCAGATGCACTATGCGCGTCAGGGGATCATCACGCCGGAGATGGAGTTCATCGCGATCCGCGAAAACCAGCGCCGCGCCGAATACCTCGAGAGCCTGAAGGCGAGCGGCCCGAACGGTGCGAAGCTCGCCGCGATGATGGGCCGCCAGCATCCGGGGCAGGCGTTCGGCGCCGCGGCATTCGGCGGCAACGCGCCGAGCGAGATCACGCCGGAATTCGTGCGCGACGAAGTGGCGCGCGGCCGCGCGATCATCCCGGCCAACATCAATCACCCGGAATCGGAGCCGATGATCATCGGCCGCAACTTCCTCGTGAAGATCAACGCGAACATCGGCAACTCGGCCGTCACGTCGTCGATCGGCGAGGAAGTCGACAAGATGACGTGGGCGATCCGCTGGGGCGGCGATACGGTGATGGATCTGTCGACCGGCAAGCACATCCATGAAACGCGCGAGTGGATCATCCGCAACAGCCCGGTGCCGATCGGCACGGTGCCGATCTACCAGGCGCTCGAGAAGGTCAACGGCAAGGCCGAGGAACTGACCTGGGAAATCTTCCGCGACACGCTGATCGAGCAGGCCGAGCAAGGCGTCGACTACTTCACGATCCACGCCGGCGTGCGCCTGCAGTACGTGCCGCTCACCGCGAACCGGATGACGGGCATCGTGTCGCGCGGCGGCTCGATCATGGCGAAGTGGTGTCTCGCGCATCACAAGGAAAGCTTCCTCTACGAACACTTCGAAGAGATCTGCGAGATCATGAAGGCGTACGACGTGAGCTTCTCGCTCGGCGACGGTCTGCGCCCCGGCTCGATCTACGACGCGAACGACGAAGCGCAGCTCGGCGAGCTGAAGACGCTCGGCGAGCTCACGCAGATCGCGTGGAAGCACGACGTGCAGGTGATGATCGAAGGTCCGGGCCACGTGCCGATGCAGCTGATCAAGGAAAACATGGATCTGCAGCTCGACTGGTGCAAGGAAGCGCCCTTCTACACGCTCGGGCCGCTGACGACCGACATCGCGCCGGGATACGACCACATCACGTCGGGCATCGGCGCCGCGATGATCGGCTGGTTCGGCACCGCGATGCTCTGCTACGTGACGCCGAAGGAACACCTCGGTCTGCCGAACAAGGACGACGTGAAGGAAGGCATCATCACGTACAAGCTCGCCGCGCATGCCGCCGATCTCGCGAAGGGTCATCCGGGCGCGCAGGTGCGCGACAACGCGTTGTCGAAGGCGCGCTTCGAGTTCCGCTGGGAAGACCAGTTCAACCTCGGCCTCGATCCGGACAAGGCGCGCGAATTCCACGACGAAACGCTGCCGAAGGATTCGGCGAAGGTCGCGCACTTCTGCTCGATGTGCGGCCCGCACTTCTGCTCGATGAAGATCACGCAGGACGTGCGCGAGTTCGCAGCGCAGCAGGGCGTGTCCGAAGCCGACGCGCTGCAGAAAGGGATGGAAGTGAAGGCCGTCGAGTTCGTGAAGAGCGGCTCGGAAATCTATCACCGTCAGTAACGCACGGCGCGCCGCGGCGCGCACGTCGTTCGTCGAGCCCGCCTTCGCGCGGGCTTTTTTTGCGCGCCCGCTCGCATCGCGCGTGCCTGTGCGTACGGACGAAACAATTCATTACGAAACGCGTAGGGGCTTAACAAGTCCTTACAGCAGCACCGCGGGCGCGCGCGTAGATTGAATTCATGCGCGGCCGCGGGCCGGCAGCGCGCCCTTCCGTTCACTACCACAAGGACAACGATCATGAACTCGATTCGGCGTATTGGGGTGTGCGCTCTCCTCGTCGCAACGGTGGCCAGCCTGTCGGCCTGCGACTCGATGACGAGGCGCCAGCGTGACACGGCAATCGGTGCGGGCGTCGGCGGCGTCGCGGGCGCGGCGATCGGCGGCAACGCGCTGTCGACGTTGGGCGGCGCAGCGGCCGGCGGCCTGATCGGCAACCAGGTCGGCAAGTAAGCGGCGCGACGCGCGCCGCGATGCGGTGCGCGACATGTCGCTCCGGTCCTCCCACGGCGCTTGCGCGGCAGCGAAGCGCCGTTTTCGCATGAGCCGCTCGCGCGCGGGCGCGGAAATGATCCGTTACCGTTTCGTACAGCGTGTCACCGGTGCGCGGCGTATGCTTCGCGTGTAATCGCGCGAACGCCCGCGCGCACGCGCATTCGAATGACGATTTACGGTGCGTACGAAGCAAGCCGGCGCGATGCCGCGCCGTTCACGACGGTGCGCACGACCCACGCATCGGCCGCTCGTCGGCCGCCGGAGTGACATCATGAACAGGACGCTCGTCGCCGCCGCGCTCGCCTGCACGGCGCTCGCCGGCTGCTACTACCCGTACGGCTATTACGCGGCCGCGCCGGTTCAGCCGGCGCCCGTCTATGTCGATCCCGCACCCGTCTACTACTATCCGGCGCCCGCCTATGCGCCGGCCTGGGGCGGCTACTGGGGGCCGTCGCTGTCGCTGAACTTCGGCTTCGGCGGCGGACGCGGCGGCTGGCGCCATCACTGACGGCCGCAGGTACCGCATGCGCGGCGTCGCGTTCGCGTCGCGCATCGCGCGCGCGTTGCGCCGTCGCGGCGCCGCGCGCGCTCTTCGCCCTCTTCCCGTTTCTTGTCGTTTCATTCGATCCTGAAACGACCGGTCGTAACGCGGTGTAAGATTCAGCGCATCCACCCTCTGCCGCCCGCCCGATGTCTCCGAAAAATGCGCTGTTGCTGACCGTGCTCGCCGCCCTGTGGGGCGCGTCGTTCCTGTTCATCCGGGTCGGCGTCGCCGAATTCGGCGTCGCGCCGCTGATGGCGCTGCGCGTCGGGATCGGCGCGCTGTTCTTGACTGCGTTCGCGCTCACGCGCTTCCCCGCCGCCGATCTCGCCGCGCGGCTGCGTCGCCATGCGGGGCCGCTGTTTGTCGTCGGCGTGCTCAATTCCGGCGCGCCGTTCTGCCTGTTCGCCTTCGCCGAGCTGACGCTGTCGGCCGGCGTGACGTCGGTGATCAACGCGACGACGCCGCTGTGGGGCGCGCTCGTCGCCTATCTGTGGCTGAAGGACAAGCTGTCGTGGCTGCGCGCGCTCGGGCTCGTGATCGGCTTCGCCGGCGTGCTGACGCTCGTCTGGGATCAGGTCGCGACCGCGCACGGCGACGCCGGAGCCGGCACCACGGCACTGGCCGCGGCGGCCGCGCTCGGCGCGACGCTGCTCTACGGGATCGCCGCGAACTACACGAAACGCAAGCTCGGCGGCGTCGACCCGCTGATCAACGCGACCGGCAGCATGATCGGTTCGACCGTCCTGCTCGTGCCGTTCGCGATCGCGACGTGGCCGGCCGCGGCCGTCAGCGCGCACGCGTGGGGCGCCGTGCTCGCGCTCGGCGTCGCGTGCACGGGCGTCGCGTATTTCATCTTCTTCTTTCTGATCTCGCATATCGGCCCCGCACGCGCGATCACCGTGACGTTCGTGATCCCGGTGTTCGGGCTGCTGTGGGGCGCGCTGTTCCTCGGCGAACAGGTGTCGATCGCGATGGTCGAAGGCTGCGCGATCGTGCTCGTCGGCACCGCGCTCGCGACCGGCGCGATCAAGCGCCTTCCCGGCATCGGGCCGCGCGGCGGCGAAGCGGCCTGAGGGCCGGCCGGCCGCGCGCGGCCGGAGCGGCGCGTGTGGAGTTACCCTGATACGCGCACCGCGCCATTCCCGGTACACTGCGAACACTCATCCGCAGAAGGCGGCTCCGATGTCCCACGTTCTTCCGCATCCGCGTTCGCGCGCGATCGCACCTGCGTGGCGGCGTGAAATCGCCCCTTCCGTTCGCGCCAGCGCGCTACCGACATGAAGTCCTCGCGCGACCTCTCGCTCGACTCCCTCCTCGATCGCCTGACGCCGACGCCCGGCGGCTGGGTCGCGACCTACCGCGGCACGACGCTGCGCAGCGCGTTCCAGCCCGTGCTGTCGATCACGCACAAGCGCGTGGTCGGCTACGAGGCGCTGCTGCGCGTGGTCGACGCGAACGGCACGCTGATCTCGCCGACCGCGCTGTTCGACCGCACGCGCAACGACGCCGATTCGTTGCTGCTCGACCGGCTCGCGCGCTGCCTGCATACGGCCAATTTCGTCGCGCAAGGCATCGGCGACGGCTGGCTGTTCCTGAACGTGACGCCGCGCGTGCTCGATTCGGGCCTCGTGCAGCGCGAGTTCGTCGAAGCGCTGTGCCGCCACTTCTCGCTGTCGCCGAACCGCATCGTGCTCGAGGTCATCGAGCAGCCCGCGCGCGACGAAGCCGCGCTCGCGCGCACGATCGACATGATCCAGCATCGCGACTTCCTGATCGCGATCGACGACTTCGGCACCGGGTTCTCGAACTTCGACCGCGTGTGGCGTGCGCGGCCCGACATCGTGAAGCTCGACCGTTCGCTCGTCGAGCGTTCGACATGGTCGCCCGAGGATCGCCGGATCATGCATCACCTCGTGTCGATGCTGCATCAGGCCGGCGCGATGGTGCTCGCCGAAGGTGTCGAAAGCGACGACGCGCTGCAGGCGCTGATGGATGCCGACATCGACTTCGTGCAGGGCTTCCAGTTCGGCCAGCCCGACACGTCGATCGCGCACGCGAGTGCGGCCGTGCCCGCGATGCTCGATGCGGCGTGGCAGCGTTTCATCGCGCGCCGGCATGCGCCGCCGGCCCCCGCGCAGCCCGGTTTCGATGCGATCGAGCCGCTCGTGCTCGCGGGCGCTGCGGCGTTTGCCGCGAGCGGCGATCTGCACGATGCCGCGCAGCGCGTGTTCGCGGTGCCGGCCGCACGGCGCGTGTTCGTCACCGACGAGATCGGCGAGCAGTTCCTGCCGTCGATCGGCGCGCCGGGCCCGGCCGGCACGACGCGGCTCGCGCCGCTGTTTCCGGAGACCCACAGCAACTGGTCGCGGCGGCCGTACTTCCAGCGCGCGATCGCGGCGCCCGGCCGCGTCGCGCTGATGGGACCGCATTTTTCGCTGACCGAAGGCCGCGACTGCTATACGGCGGCCGTCGCGACGCATGCGCGCGGGCAGCTCGTCGTGTTCTGCGTCGATTTCGTACTCGACAGCGCGGGCACGGTGATGCGTTAGCGCCGGATCGCGCGCACGCGATGGCGCGATGGGCGCAGCGCGCTTGCGCTGCCGCTCAGTCGACGATCTTGCCGCGCCCCGACTTCACCGCGCTACGGCGCGCCTTGTGCTCGAGCCGACGCTCCTTCGACGCGCGGGTCGGCCGCGTCGCGATCCGTGCGCGCGGCGTGAACGCGACGCTGCGAATCAGCGCATCGAGCCGCGCGAGCGCGGCTTCGCGGTTCTTGTCCTGCGTCCGGTATTCCTGCGACTTGATCACGACGACGCCGTCGCGCGTGATCCGCTGGTCGGACAGCGCGAGCAGCCGCTCCTTCAGCACCGCCGGCAGCGACGACGCGCGAATATCGAAGCGCAGATGAATCGCGCTCGACACCTTGTTCACGTTCTGGCCGCCCGCGCCTTGCGCGCGCACGGCCGTCCATTCGACGTCGGCCGGATCGAGCGTGTAGCGGATCATCATCGCGCTGCCTCCGCGCGACGCCGAGCGAGCGCTTCGTCGACGCGCGCGGACAGGCCCGAATCGCGCTGCGTGCGGGCCGCGACTGCCTGCGCCAGCACGTGCCGCGCGCCGATCACCTGCACGCGTGCGCGCGCACGCGTGACCGCGGTATAGACGAGCTCGCGCGTCAGCACGCGACCGAACGATGCCGGCAGCACGAGCGCGGCCTCGTCGAACTCGGAGCCCTGCGACTTGTGGACCGTCAGCGCAAACGCCGTCTCGTGCGGCGGCAGCGCGGCAGGCGACACCGCGCGCGCGGTGTCGTCCGCGCGGCGGAACCACACGCGCAGCACGCCGTTCGCATCGGGCAGCGCGATCCCGATGTCGCCGTTGAAGAGGCCGAGCGCGTAGTCGTTGCGCGTGACCATGATCGGCCGCCCCGTGAACCAGTGCGCACCGACCGCGAGCGGCACGCGCGCGGCGCGCCGCACCTGCGCGGCGACGAGCGCGTTCACGTGTTCCGCGCCGCGCGAGCCGTTGCGCGTCGCGCAGAGGATCCGGAACCGGTTGAGTGCGTCGAACAGCGGCAGCGGATCGGGCGTGGGCGCGGCCAGCGCCGTGCGCAGCGCGTCGAGATAGGCGTCGAACCGCCGCGCGAGCCGGTCGATCGTCGCCGCGGCCAGCGTGTCCCCTGCATCTTCGTAAAACGACGCGGCGGCTGCGTCGTCGGCGGGCAACGCATCGAGCGCGGCCTGCACGTCGCCGCGGCGGATCGCAAGCGACAGCCGGCCGATCGGCGAATCGAGCCCGAACCGGTAATTGCGTTCGAGCCAGACGACGCAGTCGGCGAGCGGCGCGGGCGCTGACGCATGCGCGGACGCGGCGGGCGACGGTGCGGTCGCTTCGACGCGTGCCGACGCCGCCGATGCGGGCCTCGACGCGAGCGCCATCGCGTTCGCGTCGAGCGGCGGCAGCACGGCTGCATCGAGCCATGCGAGTTCGTCGCCCTCGATCCACGCGGGGGCGTCGTCGTGCGGGTCCGTGGCGTTGGTGGCGTCGGTGGACGATCGTGGCGAGGAGTCGCTGTCGGCCGCCGTTGCGTCTTCGTCGTACGGTTCGTCGTCGAACAGCGACGCTTGCCGCACATCGACCGTTCGCTTGCGTGTCGTCTTGCGCGCGGCGGCAGCGGGCGACGTCGGCGGCGGCGCCACGGGCGGCGCTGCCGACGTCGCTCCGTTCTCACTCGCCCCATCGTCCGGCACCGGCAATGCCGCAGCGAACGCCGCTTCGTCGATCCCCAGCGCCTGCGAAATGCGCGTGCGTGCGGCGGCGGTAAACGTCGGCCGTGCGCTCAATTCCGCGAACACCGCGCCGGCCTCGACCGCCGCAAGCTGATCCTTGTCGCCGAGCAGCACGAGCCGCGCGCCGGGCGCGAGCGCATCGAGCAGATGCGCGGCCAGCGCGACGTCGATCATCGACGCTTCGTCGACGACGATCAGGTCGTACGGCAGCGGGTTTTCGCGATGATGGCGAAAGCCCGACGCACCGCCGCCGCCGAGCAGCCGGTGCAGCGTGTACGACGTGTCGGGCAGCCGCGCCGCGAGCTCGGGCGGCAAGTCGCCGGCACGCGCGTGCAGCGCTTCCTGCATGCGCTGCGCGGCCTTGCCGGTCGGCGCGGCGAGCGCAACGCGCAGCGCCGGGTGCGTGTCGAGCAGACAGGCCAGCACGCCGACGACGGTCGTCGTCTTCCCGGTGCCGGGCCCGCCACTGACGATCGTCACGCGGCCCGTCAGCGCGACGATCGCCGCGACACGCTGCCAGTCGACTTCGCCGGTCGCCGGACCGAAATAGCGTGTCAGGTTCTCGCGCAGGCGCTCGGGCGACAGCGCATCGTCCGCGCGCGCGACGCCGGCCTGCGCGACGAGCGCATCGGCAAGACGCCGTTCGTAGTCGAAATAGCGCGACAGATACAGGTGATCGTGCCGGTCGACGATCAGCGGCCGCTCGTCGCCGCGCACGAGCGTGCCGAACGCGACGACGCCGCTTGCCGCGAGCGCCGCGCGCACGTCGTCGAGCGGCGCCTCGTAGCGCTGCGCGAGCGCGCCTAGCGACACGCAGACGTGACCGGCCGCCGTCGCGCGGCTCGTCGCGAAGGCCGCGCGTGCGGCCCAGCGCGCGGCCTCGGCCGGCGCGCCCGCGCGGCGCGCGAGATCGCCGATCCGGCGCGCGAAGCCCTCCGCGAGCGCGATGCCGAAGTCCGCCGGCTCGGGCAGCCGCGCGACAAGGCCGCCGGTGAATTCGAGCGTATCGTCCGACACGTTCATGCCGCCCCCCCTTCCATCATCCGGTCGAGCGCGTCGACGAGCTCGCGCGCCGGGCGCCGCGCATGCACGCCGGCCGGCGCGCCGCCGCTGCGCCAAGCGGGCCGCACGCCGCGCACGAACAGGTACAGATAGCCGGCGATGTGCCGATCGTAGTCGTAGCCGGCAAGCCGCGTGCGTAGATAGCGATGCAGCGCGACCGTATAGAGCAGCGCCTGCAGGTGATAAGCGTGATCGGCCATCGCGGCGTCGAGCGCCTGCGGGCCGTATGCATCGGGCGTCGTGCCGAGATGGTTCGACTTCCAGTCGACGATCCAGAAGCGGCCGTCATGTTCGACGATCATGTCGATAAAACCCTTGATGAACCCGGCGAGCGTGCCCGCGTCCAGCGCGACGTCCGGATAGCCGTGCGCGACGAGCAGCCGGCGCAGCGCGCCGAGATCGAGCGACGGCGCGGGAAACAGGAAGCCCATTTCGTTCAGCCGCTTCGCCGGATCGAGATCGGCGAGCCGCAGCCCGGGCACGAGCTCGGTATGCACGACGTCGTCGACAAGCCGCACCATCATCGCCGGCAGCCGCTCGGCAAGCGCGGGCTCGGCTTCGACGGGACGGTCGTGCAACGCGCCGAGCGCAGCGGCGGGCCACGACGCGGGCTCCGCGAAACGGCTCAGCTCGAACAGCCGGTGCAGGCACTCGCCGGCCGCGGCGCCGCGCGGAAAGAGGAGAATGTCGTCGTCGGGCGGCTCGGGCGCGACGGTCGCGGCCGCATCGATGTCGCCGCCCGGCACGAGCGCCGCGAGCGCGTCGTGGTCCGGCCGTAATTCGTCGTCCGGCACCGGTGCGACACCGGCCTCCTCGCGCGCGATCGACGCAGTCAACGAGCTGAAGCTCGCCATCCGCCACGCATCGCGCAGCACGCGCGTCGCGTGGCGCGCGGCGAGCGTCTGCGACGCATCGTGGCCGGCCGGCAGCCGCTCGCGGCGTGCGGGCGCCGGCAGCGGCGCGACGCTGACCGGGCCGCCCGCGAGCGCGCGCCATGCGGTATCGAGTTCGGCATCGTCCGGCGGCTCGTCGAGCCACGCATCGAACGACCTACCCGCGCCGGCGACGAGCCAGTTCAGCACGCTGCGCCGCGCCTCGCGCGTCGAGCGCGACGAGAGGTAAGGCCCGGCGACCAGATAGCAGCGATAGACCGCGCGCGTGAGCGCCACGTACACGAGCCGCGCGCGTTCCGCGGCCTGCTCGCGCAACGCCTGTCGCGCCGCATGCGCGGCGGCCTCGTCGTCGCAGCCGTAATGCAGCACCGCGTCACCCGCTTCGTCGTGATACTCGCGCGCATCGGGCAGCGCCGATGCGGGCGGCTCGCGCAAGCCGCCGTCGTTCAGGAACGGACAGAACACGATCGCGTATTCGAGCCCCTTCGACTTGTGTACGGTCACGATCTGCACGAGATTGCGGTCCGATTCGAGCCGCAATTGCGCTTCTTCGCCGCCGCCGTCGAGCCGCTGCGCGGCGAGCCAGCGCAGCGTCGGCGCGATGCCCGGCTGCGCGGACGCACGTGCCTGCGTCAGTTCGGCCAGATGATTGATGTCGGTCACGCGGCGCTCGCCGTCCGCGCCGGCCATCAGGCGCTCGGCGATCCGCAGCTCGCGCGCGAACGTGCGCCACATCACCGCGAAACCGCGTTCGCGCCACAACAGCCGATAGCGCGAAAACCGCTCGACCCAGCTCATCGCGTCGGCCGTATCGGTTGCGCCCGCATCGTGTTGCGCATCGGCGTCGCCCTGCTCCATGCGCCACAGTGCGCCCGCGTCGAGGCCGAACCAGTCGGACGCGAGTGCCGCGCGCAGGCGCCGCAGATCGCCGGGCGCATCGATCGCCGCGAGCACGCGCTCGAGCTGCTCCGCATCGATCGTCGAGAATACCGACGCCTGCGCAAGTTCGACGCTGCCGATGCCCCACGCGGCGAGCACGCGCTTCACGAGGCTGCCCTGACGGTGCGTCTGCACGAGCACCGCGATGTCGCCCGGCGAGAGCGGCGTCTCGCCGAGCCGGACATGGCCCTCGCGCGCGCCGCGCATCAGCCGCGCGATCTCGGCCGCGCATGCCTGTGCGGCCTGTGCGTGCGCATCGCGCTTGAGCAGCGTGCCGTCGCCGCCCGGCAGCATCCAGATCCGGAAGTCGCCGGACGGCGCCGGATCGGTCTCGTCCGCGAACGGTGCGCGCGTGCGCGTGCCCGCGCGCACCGGGTAGTAGTCAAGCCCGTCCAGCACGAACGCGCGCGGATTCGACTGGAAAAAGCGATTGCATGCCTCGACGATCGCCGGCGTCGAACGCTGATTGACCGCAAGCGTGTAGCAGGCGCTCGCACGCGCGCGCGCGGCGAGATAGGTATGCAGATCGGCTGCGCGGAAGCTGTAGATCGCCTGCTTCGGATCGCCGACGAGAAAGAGCGGGCCGGCCGGCGCGAAGATCCGGTCGAAGATCGCGAACTGCAAGGGATCGGTGTCCTGGAACTCGTCGATCAGCGCGGCCGGATAGCGTGCGCGCAGTGTGTCGGCGAGCCACGGATGCGCATGCAGTGCGTGATACAGGTTCGCCAGCAGATCGTCGAACGACACGACGCGCCGCGTGCGCTTGCGCTCGGCGAGCTCGGCCGGCGCCGTGTCGAGCCATTCGGCGATCAGCGCGAGCCAGCGCGCGCGCTGCGCCGCGTCGGCGGCTGCGACGGTCGCTTCGAGCGCGTCGGCGACGTCGAAGAACGGATGCTCGGGCGTCGCGCCGCCCTTTTTCGTCGCCTTCTCGAGCGCGGTGCGTGTGAGCTTCAGCGCGGCCTTCGGCAACGCGGCGGCCGCATCGCGCTGCGCGAAATGCGCACCCCATGCGGCGAACGCCTCGGCGATTGCGTCGGGCTTGTGCGAGCGCTGGTTCAACGCCGGCTGCGCGGCACGCAGCAGCGCGTCGATCGCGTCGCGCTCGGCTTCCCAGAGACGCGCCGCTTCCGCGAAACATTCCGCCGCCGCGGCGTCGGCCGAGTCGTCGGGCTCGGCGACGCCGTCCCAGCGCAGCGCGGCGAGCGGCTTCTTCAAGCGGCGCGCGAGTTGCGCATCGAGCGCGGCCGGCCCCGCGCCGGACTGCACGAGCCAGGCGGCGAAACCGGGCCAGCGCGCCGCCGTCGGCTCGACGCGCGTACGCCAGAAATCGGCCGCAAGCTCGAAGCGCAGCGACGCGTCGTCCGCTTCCATCTCGAACGCGAACGGCATCGCGGCCGCGAACGGCGCTTCCTGCAGCGCCCGCTGACAGAACGCGTGGATCGTGTGGATCGCCGCCTGGTCGAACGCGCGCAGCGCGCGGCGGATACGCTTGGCGGCCGTCGCGGTATCGAGCGGACCGCCCGCGGCGAGCGTCGTCTCGAACAGCTTCGCGACGAACGGATCACCGCCGTCGTCGCCCGTATCGAGCGCATGCGCGAGCTGCGCAAGCCGGCCGCGAATCCGCTCATGCAGCTCGGCGGTCGCCGCCTTCGTAAATGTGACGACGAGGATTTGGTCGGCGCCGAGATCCTGCTCGAGCAGCAGCCGCACGTACAGCGCGCAGATGTTCCATGTCTTGCCGGTGCCGGCAGATGCTTCGATCTGGTTCACGCCGTCGAGCGGACACGCGAACACGTCGAGCTCGAGCGCCGGCTGCGATGGCGAAGCGGCGCTCATGCGACCTCCTTCAAATGTTCGACGAGCGGCTCGAACACGAGCCGCGCCAGCGTGCCGAACGGCTCGTCGAGCGACGGCTGCGCACCGCGCCAGGCGATCGCGATGGCCGGATCGTCGGCCTCGCTCGCGACACGCTCGTTGATCCACACGCTCGCGGCCTTCGCTTCGCCGTCGGTCACGCGCGCCCAGGCGCTGCGCGGGAAAAACCGCAGCGGCATCCGGCGGCCCGCGCGAAACAGCGCGGCCAGCGGCGCGAGCCGATCGAGCGGCGCGGCGACCGGCGTCAGCTCGAATGCGCCGCCGCTGCCGAACCACAGCGTACGACGCGGCCCGTCGGGTTCGACGGCGCAATAGACGAGATGCGCGAGCCACGCGGACAGATAGTCGCGTGCGCTCGGCTTCGCATAGCGATAGATGATCTGCCCGGCTTGCGTCAGCCGGTTCAGCGTGCCCTGCAGCTCAAACGGCGCGCGCGTCGCGTCGCGCGCGAGCGCCTCGCTGTCGGCGCCGAACAGCGCGTGGTCGGCCTGCGGCCACGCGGGCGCGATCGTCAGCGAGAACGGGCGCCGCTCGATGCCGTCGGCAAGCGCGCGGCGCACGTTCGAGGCGAGTTGCGCGAGCGAGCCGAGCGCCTGGTCGCGCCACACGGCGCCGGTCGCGCCGCCCGGCAGTTCGGGGCTCGCATCCGCGATACGCAACGCATGATCGTGCGCGGCCGCTTCGTCCGATTCGATCAGCAGCGGCAGCACGCGCTCCGCGAGCGCATCGCTGCCCGCGAAGTCGAGCGCGAACGGTTCGGTGTCGAGCAGCTCGGCCTGCGCGTCGGCAAGCACGATGCCGAGCCGCGCACGCAGCAGCGCGCGCGCCGGATGGCGCCAGAAGCGCTCGAATTCGCCGAACGGCACCGGCTCCGCCGGCTCGGCCGGCAGCGGCTGTGCGAAGAACGGCTGCTCGCGCGGCCCGTCGCGCGACGCGTCGCTCGCGAGCAGCGCGGCCAGCGCCGCGCGCTCGGCATCGTACGACGCCATCGTGCTGTCGGGCCGGAAGTAGGCAGCCGCGAACGGTTGCAGCGGATGCTCGACGATGAACGCGCGGCGCGCGGCGTCGACCGCCTCGGGCGCCGCGTTCGGGCCGGCCGTGACGAGCGCGAGATGGTCGAGCAGTTCGTCGACGAGCGCCGCGGGCGGCAATGGCGCGTTGTCGCGAATGCTGCGCCCCGTGTAGGCGATCAGCAGCCGGTCGCGTGCGGCGAGCAGCAGGTCGAGGAACAGATTGCGCTCGTCGTCGCGGCGCTGACGGTCGCCGAGCTTCGGCAGCACGGCCATCAGGTCGAATTCGTCGGCGCGCGCGAGGCTCGGCAGCACGCCGTCGTCCATGCCGAGCAGGCAGACGATCCGATACGGCAGCCCGCGCAGGCTCGTCAGCGACGAGAACGTGACGCCGCCCCACGGCACGCCGCCGCGCGCCGGATCGTCGAGCGCCGCCGCGAGCCCCGCGCGCACGACGGCCGCGGGCAGCGCTTCGTCGGCCGCGCCTTCGGTCATCGCGGCGAGCATCGCGTCGAGCGCGTCGCGCACGCCGGCAAGCGCGTCCGCATACGCGGCGCCCGAATCGAAGAAGCGCGCGAGCGTGTCGGCGAACAGTTCGCTCCAGCCGCGCGGCGTATGCGCATCGGCGAGCCGCCGCGCGAAACCGTCGAGATCGTCGGTGAAGCGCGCGAGCCGGCCGAGCAGTTCCGCTTCGCTGCCGGTTGCCGCTTCGATCGGCAGCCACGCGCCGACCGGCGCTGCGCCGTCCGGCATCGCGTAACCGAGAAAGAGGCGCGCCAGCGCATCGGAGAACGTGTGGCGCGGCGTCGGTACGGCCGCGTCGTCGTGCGCGACCGGCGCGAGCCCGCGCCGCGCGCCGGCAGCCGCGAGCCAGGTCTGCACGGTTTCGAGCGCGCTCGCGTCGATCCCGTAGCGCGCGGCCACCGCATCGACGCGCAGCCATTCGACGAGCTCGGGCGCGCCGACCTGACGTTCGGGCAGCGCGAGCCAGTCGAGCAGCACGCGCGCGACCGGGTTCGCCTGCGACGGCGGCAGCCCGGTGATCCGATAGGGGATGCGCGCGCCGCCCGGGCCGGCCGTGCCGAACACCGCGTCGATCAGCGGCCCGGCCGCCGCGAGATCGGCCACCGCGACCAGCACGTCGGACGGCTGCAGGCTCGGATCGGCATCGAACCAGCCGAGCAGACGGTCGTGCAGCACCTCGAGCTGACGCGCGAGGCTGTGGCACACGTGCACCTCGATCCCGCGTTCGGCCGGCGGCTCGCCGAGCGCGGCTTCCGGCTGCAGATCGAGGATCGCGTTCTGTACGCGCGCGAGCCAGGTCGGCGCGGGATTCTCGACGAACCGCGATGCATCGCCGAGCGCCGCGCTTTCGGTCAGCTCGTGCAGCATGTGCAGCTGCGCCTGCGTCTGCCTGCCCCACTCCGCGAGCAGCGGATGGCCGACTTCCTGATAGTCGAGCCGGCCCGCCGCATCGAGCGCTTCCGCATGCGCGGCCGTCACGATGTCGAACCAGAATTCGCGGCACGGATTCAGCGCGTACACGCGCACGTCGATCCAGCGCGACAGCTCGCGCAGCAGCGCGATGTGCAGCGGCGGCATCGTCGGCAGCGCAAACACGCTGACCGATTCGGGCCAGTCGATTCGTGAGATCGTGTCGGCATCGATCTGCCGCGCGTCGACGAGAAAACGATGCGCAGGCGGCGCGCCGCTATCGCTCAGCTCCGCGAGCAGCGCGCGCCAGAGCGCGGCCTGCCAGCGCTCGTCGTCGCGTGCGGCCTCGCCGATCGCACGCGGCGCGCCGTCGGCCGCGAGCACCGATTCGCCGGCCTGCCAGGCGGCCAGCCATTCGGGACGATAGGTCAGGTAATGGTCGAGCACGGTGGCGACGCGATGCGCGAGCTCGTAGCGCATCGCGTCATCCGACGCGCCGAGATACGCGGCCAGCCGCGGCGACGCAAGCCACGGCGCATGCTCGGGCGCCTGCGCGAACAACCGGTAGCAGCGCCATACGAGCCGGTCGGGCGCGAACGGCGAACGCGCGGGCACGTCGAGCACGCGGCCGATCTGCGTCCACAGCCATTGCGCGAGATACGTGAACTCGACATTCGCGCACACGCCGTGGCGCGCGGCGATGTCGAGCTCGAGACGGCGACGCAGCGCGGCGCTCGGCACGATGATCTGCTGCGGCGCCCACGGGCCGTTGCGGGCCGGGAACGCGGCGAGATCGTCGAGCAGCGCGTCGGCCAGCGTTTCGTGGCGATTCGAATAGAAGAGCTGGAGCATGAAAGGACGTTGGAGCGTCGGGCCGGACAAGCCCGGCGAACGGGTTCCCCAAGGATAGCAAAAGGCCCGTCGCGGCGAGCATCGGCCGGACGGCCAGGTTTTGCGGCGCGCGAAATACGATAGACTCGTCGCCAGTCAATACGCCGCCCCGGGCGTCTTCGTCAGCCATTCAGCCCATCGATGCGCTATTCGGTCGAAATCAGAAAGTTTCTTTACAGCCAGTACTTTTTCGGCGGCCTGCGGATCGCAGTCGGCGTATCGTTGCCGGCCGTGCTGTGTCTGATCGTGTTTCACAACCGCGAGCTCGGCTTCACGATCTCGACGGGCGCGCTCGGTGCATGCGTCGTCGACATGCCGGGGCCGCTGAAGTACAAGCACAACGAAATGCTCGCGTGCAGCGTGATCGGCGGGCTCGCGGCGCTCGCGACGGGGCTCGCGACACCGAACATCTTCGCGCTGTGGCTGACGATCGTGCCGCTCACGTTCGTGCTGTCGCTGATCGTCGTCTACGGCAACCGCTGGCCGCAGATCAGCTTCGCGACGCTGTTCATGATGGTGATGACGCTCGAAGAGAAGCTCACGCCGCTGCAGGCGTTCGTGAATGCCGGATGGATTCTCGCGGGCGGCCTCTGGTACACGTACTGGGCGACGCTCGTCTCGCAGTGGCAGGCGCGCCGCATCGAGCAGCAGGCGCTCGCCGAGAGCCTGTTCGCATGCGCGGACTACCTGCTCGCGCGCGCGCAGTTCTACGATCTCGACGCCGATCTCGACGAGTGCTACCGGAACCTCGTCGCCAAGCAGATCACCGCGGTCGAGACGCAGGAAACCGCACGCGACATCGTGCTGCGCAATCTGCCGAAGCTGCGGCGCGGCAAGCTCGATCCGGGCCGCACGACGATGTTCAACCTGTTCATCAACAGCGTCGACCTGCACGAGCTGTTCGTCGGCGCGCATACCGACTACCCGCTGATGCGCAACACGTTTGGCGGATCGGACCTGATCATCTTCTACCGCGACCTGATCCGCAAGGCGGCCGCCGATCTCGAGCAGATCGGCCTCGCGGTGCTCGAGAACCGCGCGCCGCACGCGCGCATCAGCGTGAAGGCCGAGCTGCGCGCGATCGAATACGAGATCGAGCTGATGCGCAAGAAGCAGTTCCCGGCGACGCACGCGGAAGCGTACGCGGCCGTGCTCGCGACGTTCCGGCGCATCTGGAGCGGGACGCGGCTGATCGATCGCATGCGCCGCAACCTGTCCGGCCATGCCGATCCGCAGCAGACGGAGCTGAAGATCGACAAGGCGCTCACGCGCTTCCTGCAGCGCCGCCGGATGTCGCCGCTGCTGATCTTCTCGAACCTGAACATGCGTTCGCCGAGCTTTCGCCACGCGCTGCGCGTGACGATCGCGGTGGCGGTCGGGTTCTGGCTCGGCCGCCTGCTGCCGCTCACGAACGCGTACTGGATCGTGATGACGAGCATCATCATCCTGAAGCCCGGCTACTCGCTGACCAAGCAGCGCAACGCGCAGCGGATCATCGGCACGCTGATCGGCTGCGCGGCGAGCCTCGCGCTGATCTACACCGTCAAGGATTCGCGCGTGCTGATCGCGATGATGTTCGGCTCGATGGTGATGAGCTACAGCCTGCTGCTGTTCAATTACGCGGCGAGCGTCGTGTTCACGTCGTCCTACGTGCTGCTGATGTTCCACCTGCTCGCGCCGGGCAACATGCGCATCATCGGCGAGCGCGCGATCGATACCGTCGTCGGCTGCATGATCGCGATCGCCGCGAGCCGGCTGTTCCCGTACTGGGAATACCGGCTGATGGGCAAGCTCGTCGCCGACATGCTGACGGCGACGCGCAAGTATTTCGAAGCCGTGTGGCGCGCGGGGCGCGGCGCGTCACCGCCGGCCGTGCCTGTGGCCGACGGCGCGGCGGTCGTGCCCGGCGTGGCGGCGGCGATCGAGGCGCCCTCCACGAGCCTCGACGACGACTATCGCTATCGGCTCGCGCGCAAGGACGTGCATATCGCCTTCGCGAATCTCGGGCAGGCATTCCAGCGGATGATGATCGAGCCGAAGGCGCACCAGCGCTTCGTGCCCGAGCTGAACGACCTGCTCGTGCAGACGCATGTGCTCGGCGCACAGATCACGGCCGCCGCGCCGTTGATCCGCGCCGCGTGCGCGGCCGACGGCAACATCCCGCAGGACGACGCGTTGCAGCGCGGCCTCGCCGCCGTGCTCGAGAACCTGAAGAAGGCGGAAGCCGGCGAGCCGCCGCCGGCCGACCAGCTTGAAGCGACGAAGCAGATCACGCGCGACCTCGATGCGATGGTCGTGTCCGCCGAGCAATCCGACGCGGTCGATGCCGATCTGACCTACGACCTGAAGGTGCTCGCGCATCAGTGCAAGCAGATGCTCGCGTCGTCGCTGCTGATTCGCAAGGATGCGAGCGTGATCCGGCTGCCCGCATGATCCGTGCGGCCGCGGCCGGCCGCGCGTCGTCTACCGCTACCGCTTACCGCTCATCGCCTGTCGTTCATCGCTGTCGCCCATCGGCTACCGGCGCGGCGTGCTGCCGGGCGAGTCCTGCCGCCGGCGCGTCCTTCCACCGACGCGTCCTCCGCCCGTGCGTCCTTCCGCAAACACCTCGCGCTGCCGCACCCGTCGCACCGCCGTGCCACGCACCGACCACACCGTTCGCACACATCCCCTACCCGGTTCGACGCGCCGCACCAGTCAGGGAATACCCGATTCCGGTTGCCGGTCCACGCTTGTTATCATTCGTTCACATTCAAGTTGTATATACAACTCGACCCGGCGAGCCACCGCGCCCGCTCGGTCTGACAACGATTTCGGAGACTCGATGAAGAATCTGCAGCGCCACCTGAGCGCGCGGCACATCCGCTTTCTCGCGCTGGGCTCGGCGATCGGCACCGGTCTGTTCTACGGCTCGGCGTCCGCGATCCAGCTCGCGGGCCCGGCCGTGATCCTGGCGTACATCCTCGGCGGCGCGGCCGTCTACATGGTGATGCGCGCGCTCGGCGAGATGGCCGTGCGCGACCCCGTCGCCGGATCGTTCGGCCACTACGCGACCGAGAACCTCGGGCCGTTTGCAGGCTTCGTCACCGGCTGGACCTACACGCTCGAAATGGTGATCGTCGCGATCGCCGACATCACCGCGTTCGGCATCTACATGGGCTTCTGGTTTCCCGGCGTGCCGCAGTGGATCTGGGTGCTCGGCGTCGTGGCCGTGATCTGCGGGCTGAACCTCTGCCACGTGAAGGTATTCGGCGAACTCGAATTCTGGCTGTCGATCATCAAGGTCGGGGCGATCGTCGCGATGATCGGCGGCGGCGTCGCGATCCTGCTCGCCGGCATGCATTTCGGTCATTCGGCCGACGCGCCGAGCTTCGCGAATCTGTGGAACCACGGCGGCTTCCTGCCGAACGGCATCGGCGGGTTGATTGCGTCGCTGTCGGTCGTGATCTTCGCGTACGGCGGCATCGAGGTTATCGGCATGAGCGCCGGCGAGGCCAAGGATCCGGAGCGCGTGATCCCGCGCGCGATCAATGCGGTGCCCGCGCGGATCCTGCTGTTCTACGTGCTGACGATGGTCGTGCTGATGTCGATCAGCCCGTGGACCGGCGTCGGCAGCGAAGGCAGCCCGTTCGTGCAGATCTTCTCGACGCTCGGCGTGAAGTCGGCCGCGACGATCCTCAACCTCGTCGTGATCAGCGCGGCGATCTCGGCGATCAACAGCGACATCTTCGGCGCGGGCCGGATGATGTTCGGCATGGCGCGGCAAGGCCAGGCGCCGCGCGTGCTGACGACGACGTCGCGGCACGGCGTGCCGTGGGTCACGGTGCTCGTGATGGCCGGTGCCTTGCTGATCGGCGTGCTGCTCAACTATCTGATGCCGAAGGACGTGTTTCTGATGGTGGCCGCGATCGCGACGTTCGCGACCGTGTGGGTCTGGCTCATGATCCTGCTGTCGCAGGTCGCGATGCGCCGTCGCCTGTCGGCCGCGGAAGTCGCGGCGCTGAAGTTCAAGGTGCCGCTGTGGCCCGTCGCGCCCGCGCTGACGATCGCCTTCATGGCCTTCGTGATCGTGATGCTCGGCTGGTTCGACGATACGCGCGTGGCGCTCTACGTCGGCGCGATCTGGCTCGCGTTGCTCGCGGCCGTGTTCTACGTGCGGATTCGTCCGCGTTTCGCGGCCGCGTCACGTTGACGCACCGCTGATACCGCCACGCGGCGCGCCGGTTCCGGCGCCTCGCCCGCGCGCCGCCGTGTCAGTGCGACGCCGCGCTCGCGGCCTCGGCCGGATGCGCCTCGTCGTACGCACGCTTCTGCGAGATCGCGTTGTACAGGATCGTCCCGATCACGAGCAGCACGGCCACGATGATCAGGATGCTCACGTTGCGGACAGGGTTCTTCTTGCGCTGATCGTTCATGGTCGCTGCGGCTCCGTCGAATTCGTCGAAGCGCGCATTCTACGCGCTTGGGCGCGGCGTGCAGCGCCGCCCGTTCGCCGTCTCGCACCCGCCGTCCTCCCTATCCGTCGCCGCCTTGCCGAAAGCTTTCATTTGATAATCATTCCCATTTCGATCTAGAATCCAAAGTCTTTCATTTTGTAATGTTTCGGGCGATCGAGCGGCACGCGCGTCCGGAACGTCCACCGTCCCTCTGCCGCTTCGGAGTCTTCATGTCGAATCCGCGTTTCCGCCTGCTGCCGCTCGTCGGCGCCCTCGCCTTCGCCGCGACCGCGTTCGCGCCGCTTGCCCATGCGGCCGATGAAGTGAGCCTGTACACCACCCGCGAGCCGAAGCTGATCCAGCCGCTCCTTGATGCGTTCACGAAGCAGAGCGGCGTCAAGGTGAACACCGTGTTCGTGAAGGACGGGCTGCTCGAACGCGTGAAGGCCGAAGGCGCGCAATCGCCGGCCGACGTGCTGATGACGGTCGACATCGGCAACCTGCTCGATCTCGTCGACGGCGGCCTCACGCAGCCGATCCGCTCGAAGGCGCTCGACGAGGCGATCCCGGCCAACCTGCGCGGCGCGCAGGGCGAGTGGTACGCGCTGTCGCTGCGCGACCGCGTGCTGTACGTCGAGAAGGATCTGAAAGTCGACGCGTTCCGCTACGAGGATCTCGCCGATCCGAAATGGAAAGGCAAAGTCTGCATCCGCTCGGGCCAGCATCCGTACAACACGGCGCTCGTCGCCGCGATGATCGCGCACGACGGCGAGGCGGCCACCGAAAAATGGCTGCGCGGCGTGAAGGCGAATCTCGCGCGCAAGGCGACGGGCGGCGATCGCGACGTCGCGCGCGACATCCTCGGCGGCATCTGCGACGTCGGTCTCGCGAACGCCTATTACGTCGGCCACATGAAGAACGCCGAACCGGGCACCGATGCGCGCAAATGGGGCGATGCGATCAAGGTCGTGCGGCCGACGTTCGCGAATGCGAAGAGCGGCGGCACGCACGTCAACATCAGCGGCGCGACGGTCGCGAAGCATGCGCCGAACAAGGCCAACGCGGTCAAGCTGCTCGAATACCTGGTATCGCCGCAAGCGCAGGCGCTCTATGCGCAGGCGAACTATGAATACCCGGTGCGCGCGAACGTGACGCTCGATCCGGTGATCGCGAGCTTCGGTCAGCTGAAGGTCGATCCGCTGCCGCTGACCGAAATCGCGAAGCATCGGAAGCAGGCAAGCCAGCTCGTCGACAAGGTCGGCTTTGACAACTGATCGGAGCTTCGTCGCGGCCCGCGGCCGGCCGCGACGGCCGCCGCTTCGGCTGCGCGCGCGCGGCGTGTGGACGTTCGCTGCGCTCGCGATCGCGGCGGCGGTCGCCGCGCCGCTCGCGGCGCTCGTCGCGGCTGCGTTCGACGCCGATCTCGCGCACTGGCGGCATCTCGCCGCATTCGTGCTGCCGCAGGCGCTTGCCAATACGCTGTTGCTGCTCGCCGGCGTCGGCGCGATCGTGTCGATCGTCGGCACCGGCTGCGCGTGGCTCGTCACCGCCTACGACTTCCCCGGCCGCCGCACGCTCACCTGGGCGCTGCTGCTGCCGCTTGCGGTGCCCACCTACATCGTCGCGTTCGCCTATCTCGATCTGCTGCATCCGATCGGCCCCGTGCAGAGCGCGATCCGCTGGCTGCTCGGCTTCGACAGCCCGCGACAGTTCCGGCTGCCCGACCTGCGCTCGCTGCCGGGCGCCGTGTTCGTGCTCGGCTTCGTGCTGTATCCGTACGTGTATCTGAGCACGCGCGCGATGTTCGTCACGCAGTCGGCGAGCCTCCTCGAAGCGGCGCGCACGCTCGGCGCGGGGCGCGTCGCGACGTTCTGGCGCGTCGTCATGCCGCTTGCGCGGCCCGCGATCGCGGTCGGCGTGAGCCTCGCGCTGCTGGAGACGCTGAACGACATCGGCGCATCCGAATTCCTCGGCGTGCAGACGCTCACCGTATCCGTCTATACGACGTGGATCACACGCTCCGATCTCGCGGGCGCCGCGCAAATCGCGCTCGCGATGCTCGCCGTCGTCGTCGCGATGATCGCGCTCGAACGCTACGGACGCCGTCGCCAGCGCTATGCGCACGGGCGCCGGATGCGGCCGCTCGCGCCGCGCCGGCTCACGGGTGCGGCCGGCTGCACGGCGGCCGTGCTCGGCTGGCTGCCGGTGCTGCTCGGTTTCGGCGCGCCGGCCGCCTATCTCGCGGTCGAGACGGCCAAGCGGCTGCATCAGGTCGGCGGCGTCTCCGCGCAGTTGCTCGACGGGCTCGCGAACACGCTGACGATCGCGGCCGCCGCGACCGTCGCGACGCTCGCATGCGGATTGATCGTCGCGTGGGCCGCGCGCGCGCAGCGCGACAGCATGCGCGCGGGCGTCGCGCGCGTCGGCGCGCGGATCGCGAGCCTCGGCTATGCAGTGCCCGGCACCGTGCTCGCGATCGGTCTGCTCACGCCGCTCGGCGCCGTCGACCGGCTGGCCGGCACGCTGCTCGGCCGCGACGGACTGTGGCTGATCGGCTCGGCGGCCGCGCTCGTCATCGCCTATACGGTGCGCTTTCTCGCGATCGCGGCCGGCAACGTCGAAGCGGGCCTTGCGCGCATTCCGCCGTCGCTCGAACAAGCCGCGCGCTCGCTCGGCGAGACGGCGGCCGGCGCGCTGCGGCGCGTGCATCTGCCGCTGCTGCGCCCCGCCCTCACGACGAGCGCGCTGCTGGTATTCGTCGACGCGATGAAGGAACTGCCGGCCACGCTGCTGCTGCGTCCGCTGAACTTCGACACGCTCGCGACCTGGCTCTATGCCGAAGCCGCGCGCGGCACCTACGAGGAAGGCGCGGTCGCCGCGCTCGCGATCGTGCTGGCCGGGCTCGTGCCCGTGATCCTGCTCGCACGCACCCGTCACAAGATCGGAGCCTGACACTGTGAATCTGCTCGAACTCGACACGCTGTCCATCGACTACGACACGCCGCAGGGCCGCCGCACGGTGGTCGACGGGCTCAGCCTCGCGTTGCCGCGCGGCGAGATCGGCTGCCTGCTCGGCGCGTCGGGGTGCGGAAAGACGACGGTACTGCGCGCGATCGCGGGGTTCGAACCGCTGCGCGCGGGACGCATCGTGCTGGACGGCGCAAGCGTCGCGACGCCGTCGTTCGACGTGCCGCCCGAGCGGCGGCGCATCGGGATGATGTTCCAGGACTATGCGTTGTTTCCGCATCTGAGCGCGGCGGACAACGTCGCGTTCGGCCTGCGGCGCCTGCCGAAACAACAGCGGCGCGCACGCGTAGCCGACATGCTCGCACTCGTCGGTCTCGCCGATTCGGGCAATGCGTATCCGCACGAGCTGTCGGGCGGCCAGCAGCAGCGCGTCGCGCTTGCCCGCGCGCTCGCGCCGTCGCCGGAACTGCTGCTGCTCGACGAGCCGTTTTCGAATCTCGATGTCGATACGCGCGAGCGGCTCGCGTTCGAGCTGCGCGACATCCTGAAGCGGACGGGCCACACCGCGATCCTCGTCACGCACAACCAGGCCGAAGCGTTCGCGATCGCCGACCGGATCGGCGTGATGCACGACGGCCGGCTCGCGCAATGGGATACGCCGTACGCGCTGCATCATCATCCGGCCAGCGCATTCGTCGCAGAATTCATCCGGCGCGACGCGCTCGCCGACGCACGCGCCCACGCGCTCGCACGCGGCCGATGACGCGAAACCGCACGCCGTGCTGCGGGCGATGCGGCGGACGGTGGACGGTGGGCAGCGGGCCGACGCTAGGCGGGCTCCGCGAGATCGCGCACCGGCAGCGCGGTCGAATACTTGATCTGCTCCATCGCGAACGACGAGCTCACGTCGAAGAGCGGCACTGTGCGGATCAGTTGTTTATAGACGCGGTCGTAATCGTCGATACCCGCCACGACGACGCGCAGCAGATAGTCGGTCTCGCCGCTCATCCGATACACCTCGACCACCTCCGGCATGTCGCGCACCGCCTGTGTGAAACGCTGCGCCCACTCCTCGGTGTGCTGGTTCGTGCGGATCGCGACGAACACGGTCGTGCCGACACCGAGCTTGCGCGGATCGCAGAGCGCGACCTGCGCGCGGATCGCGCCCGTTTCCTTCAGCCGCTGCACGCGCTTCCAGCACGGCGTCTGCGACAGATTCACGCGTTGCGCGAGTTCCGCAATCGGCAATGTCGCGTCGGTCTGCAACAGTTCCAGCAGCTTGCGGTCGATTGCATCCATTTCTCCAGTCCCCTGCCGATAGAAATTTATTCTATGCATTGCCCATGACGGGGAACGATATGCAATCCGGTTCGCGGCGTCGACCGGGATAAACACCGATCGGACGAATACGTACGCGTGTCCGCGCGATCGGCGCGGCCTCGATGCCGCGAACCGGCGCCGGCGGCCGCACGCCGCCGGCCGGCGCGCCGCTCAGTACGCGACCGTCGCGATCTCGCGCACGAACCGGCGCTGCTCGAGCGCATCGACGAACGCGACCGCGTAGTCTTCGGCGGAAATCCGGCTCGCGCCGTTCGCGTCGACGATCAGCTTGCCGGTGCCGGTGCGGAACGTGCCGGTGCGTTCGCCCGGCGCGATCAGCGCGGCCGGCGCGAAGAACGTCCAGTCGAGATCGTCGACGGTCTTCAGATAATCGAGCGCGTCGCGGTGCGCGAGCGCGACGGCCTTGTACTCGGCCGGAAACCCTTCGGTGTCGACGAGCTGCTTGCCGGGCGCGACCTCGAGCGAACCGGCGCCGCCGACGACGACCACGCGTTTGAGCCCGGCGCGACGTGCGCCCTCGACCAGCGCCTTCACGGCCGCGACGACGTTCGCCGCATCGTCCTGCTTCGGACCGTACGCGCTTGCCACGACGTCGTGGCCCGGCAGCGCGGCCGCGACGCTCGCCGGATCGAACAGGTCGGCCGCTTGCGCGGTGATGCCGTCGCCGGCCGCGCCCGGACGGCGCGACAGCGCGGTCACGCGATGCCCGCGTCGCGCCGCTTCGGCCGCGATGCGCGAGCCGATCATGCCCGTTGCGCCGAACAGCGCGATATTCAAGGACCGTTGCGTCATGTCGATTCTCCCGAACAAATGTAACGTAGCTGATTACATATAAGACCGCAAAAAACGGGGCGACCGCCCCGCACGTGCCGACGCCGACTGCCTGCGTCGTGTATTGCCGCTGCCCTACCCGCCCGCGCCGGCCGCGCGCGGGCCGCGCCGCTCTGCGTCGAGCACGTCGACCGTCACGTCGGCCAGCGTGCGCGAGGCGAGCGACGCTTCCATCGCACGCTGCGCGTCGCCGATATAGCCGGTCAGCACGCCCTGGATATGCCGCCCGACGAGACACGCGGGATTCGGCGCCTCGCGGTGCAGCGCGAACAGTTGCGCATCGTCGACCGCGCGATAGACGTCGAGCAGCGTGATCTCGCCCGGCTCGCGCGCGAGCAGCGCGCCGCCGCCCGCGCCGAGCTGCGACGTGGTGAGCCCCGCCGCCGCGAGCATCGAGAGCAGCCGGCGGATCAGCGCCGGATTCGTGTTCACGCTGCCGGCGATGATGTCGGACGATAGCGGCACGCCTTCCTGCATCGACAGCAAGGCGAGCACGTGAACGGCAAACGCGAAGCGGCTGCTGGTATTCATTCCACACTCACTCGACGCCGTCGCGCAACGCGGCGGCTCAATATGTAACCATGATAATTACAGTTCATGGATTCCGCAAGCGACGCGTCACGGATTGCTGGCCGGCTTGGCGCCCGCCGCATTCTGCTGACTCCACTGCTGAAGCTTCTTGCCGGCCTCCGCGAGCTTCGCGCCCGCTTCGGATGCCGCATGCGCGACGACCGCGGACGCCGCCGCGTCGATCTGCGCCTGCGCGGCCGACGCAAGACCGCTCGCGGACAAAGGCGGCACGGCCGATGCGGCCGACGCGATACCGGCCTTCGCCGCGTCGATCTGCTGGCTGACGGTGCTCGCGACCTGATCGAGCGCCTGCGCCGCGTGGCTGGCTGCATCGGCGGCCGCGCTCGCGGCCGTATCGGGTTGCGTGGCCGGCGCGCTCGATTTCTCGCAGCCCGCAAGCGCGAACACCGCAGCGGCCGCGACGGCCGTCAACACCGCACCGCGCATCAGGCGCATCGGCAAAGTCTTCATCTTCATCGGCGATCTGTAGCCGCATCGCGCGGCCTGCATGGTTGAACCGACGTCGATGATACCGCCTCTGCGTAGGCGTCAGCCGGCGCCGGATTAAAAACGGCTTTCAATTTCAGACTCATCCGATTCAATTGCGTGCGCGCGGCGCTTAAAGTTTGCGCCGTCGAATCCTCCGTTCCGTCCGTCACCGTCCATGCATTTCCTCGTCAATTGGCTGATCGCGCTCGCCGCGCTACTCGCCGCCGCGCTGTTCATGTGCCTGCGACCGTCGCGGGCGCGCGGCGTCTCGACTGCCGGCCGCGCGCGGCGGTTCGCGTGTGCACGCCTCGTCGTCCAGGCGGTGACCGGATTCTGGGCCGCCGCGCTGATGATCGCGCGGGCGCTGCTCGACGGCGCGGCGGCCGGCGCGTCGCCGGCCGGCTTTGCGGCACTCACGTTCGGCGCGCTCGGGATCGCGACGCTCGCCGGCTATTGGTGCATATGCGCCCGGCGGCTGCGATGGCCACGCCGGCTGTTCTCAGGCCGCTGACGCGCGCGCACACCACCGGCCCACGCACCGCCTCGCCGCGCCACCTCGCCGCGCCCCGAAGCTGCGCACGCGCGCGCACCACCACGCATCGCGACGCACCACATCGCCGCTATCACGCACCAGTTGCGAGCCGGCCGCACCACCTGCGTGCAACACGCGCCGCACGCGGAGACAACCACGGCGCGGTGCGATGCACGCGCCTGCCGCGCCGCACGGCGCTTCGCACCAACGCCACGCATGCACTCCCCAACTTGGCTCGATACTTGCATTCGTTGCCCGTTTTTTGAGCAAGGAAGCCTCCGCATGGACGGTATGAAATCCGGCGTCGACACACTGTTCCTGTTGATCGGCGCCGTCATGGTGCTCGCGATGCACGCGGGCTTCGCGTTTCTCGAACTCGGCACGGTGCGCAAGAAGAATCAGGTGAACGCGCTCGTGAAGATCCTCGTCGACTTCTCGGTGTCGACGCTCGCGTATTTCTTCATCGGCTATACGATCGCCTACGGCGTCGAGTTCTTCGACGACATCGGCACGTTGTCGCAGCACAGCGGCTATGCGCTCGTGCGGTTCTTCTTTCTGCTGACCTTCGCGGCCGCGATTCCCGCGATCGTCTCCGGCGGCATCGCCGAGCGCGCGAAATTCAATCCGCAGCTCGTCGCGACGCTGATCATCGTCGGCTTCATCTATCCGTTCTTCGAAGGCATCGCCTGGAACGAGCGCTATGGCGTGCAGGCCTGGCTCGCGCACGCGTTCGGCGCACCGTTCCACGATTTCGCGGGCTCGGTCGTCGTGCACGCGTTCGGCGGTTGGGTCGCGCTGCCGGCCGTGCTGCTGCTCGGCGCGCGCCACGGCCGCTACGCGAAGGACGGCCGCATCGCCGCGCATCCGCCGTCGAACATTCCGTTTCTCGCGCTCGGCGCATGGGTGCTCGCGGTCGGCTGGTTCGGCTTCAACGTGATGAGCGCGCAGACGCTCGACAAGATCAGCGGCCTCGTCGCCGTGAACTCGCTGATGGCGATGGTCGGCGGCACGCTCGCCGCGTGGCTCGCGGGACGCAACGATCCGGGCTTCACGTACAACGGTCCGCTCGCCGGCCTCGTCGCTGTGTGCGCGGGCTCCGACGTGATGCATCCGATCGGTGCGCTCGTGACGGGCGCGGCCGCCGGCGCGCTGTTCGTCGCGATGTTCACGTGCGTGCAGAACAAGTGGCGCATCGACGACGTGCTCGGCGTGTGGCCGCTGCACGGCTTGTGCGGCGCGCTCGGCGGCATCGCGGCCGGCATCTTCGGGCTGCCCGCGCTCGGCGGCCTCGGCGGCGTCGCGTTCATGTCGCAGTTGATCGGCACGCTCGGCGGCATCGCGATCGCCAGTGTCGGCGGTACGCTCGTCTACGGCGCGCTGAAGGCGACCGTCGGCCTGCGGCTCGATCGCGAAGCGGAGTTCGACGGCGCGGATCTGTCGATCCATCGGATCACGGCGACGCCCGAACGCGACTGACGCGACGCGCGCCGCACGCGTTCGCAGCGGTGCGCCGACGCACGCTCGATACGCATTACGTTTTCAATTCAAAAAACTTTCATCGAGCGTCCCTACACTTCCGTCCAGTTTTCAACCTGCCTTCGCGAAGCTTGCCGTCCGGCCGGCTTCGCGAACGCCATTCTTTCCACACCTGAAACTGGACTCGACATGCCCGCGTTGCCCAATGCTTCCCGTCGCCATGCCCTGAAGATCCTTGCCGGCGCTCCGATGCTGCCGCTTTCCGGCCTCGCGCTGCCGGCGCTGCTGACGGGTTGCGGCGGCGACGACGATCAGCCCGCCACGACGCCCACGGCGGCCGCCTACGCGGCGGCGACGTTCTCGTCGATGGCCGCCCCGACGCTCGACAACGCGGCGGCAATGGCGACGACGACGGTCGGCTCGACGCTGTCGGTGTCGTTCTCGGACGGCTCGTCGCGCAACTTCAAGCTCGCCTACCGGCCGTTCTTCGTGACCGGCGACATGGTGCCGGACGGCAAAGGCGGCACGATCCTCGCGGGCGGCTACTACGACATCAACAATCAGCCGATCATCGACCGCTCGGTGCCCGGCAAGGAACGCCAGTTCTATTCGGACTGCCCGGACGGCAGCTCGCTGCTCACGCTGAAGAATGCGAACGTGCCCGGTGTGAAGGGCAACACGGTGTTCGCGGTCGTGCAGTTCGAATACACGACGCGCGATCAGGCGAGCGTGTCGCAGTACGGCCAGCTGCCGTCGCCGATCGCGGTGCTGACGCTCGATCAGGATCCGGCCACCGGCACGCTGAAGCTCGTCAAGTATCACAACGTCGACACGTCGAGCGCGCACGGCCTCTGGATCACGTGCGGCGCGAGCCTGTCGCCGTGGGGCACGCATCTGTCGAGCGAGGAATACGAGCCGGACGCGACGAAGGCCGCGACCGACGCGCAGTTCAAGGCGTTCAGCAAGAACACGTTCGGCGACGAGACGAAGGCGAACCCCTACCACTACGGCCATCTGCCCGAAATCACCGTGAATCCGGACGGCACCGGCACCGTGAAGAAGCACTACTGTCTCGGCCGCATTTCGCACGAGCTGATCCAGGTGATGCCCGACCAGCGCACCGTGATGATGGGCGACGACGCGACCAACGGCGGCCTGTTCATGTTCGTCGCCGACAAGGCGGCCGACCTGTCGGCCGGCACGCTCTACGTCGCGAAGTGGGCGCAGACGTCGTCCGCCGGCGCAGGCAGCGCGACGCTCACGTGGATCCGGATCGGCCACGCGACGAGCAGCGAGATCGAATCGCTCGCGAACACGCTGAAGGCGTCGGACATCATGGATCTCGCGACGACCGACCCGAACGATGCGAGCTACACGAAGATCCACTTCGGCGGCAAGTTCAACTGGATCCGCATCAAGCCCGGGATGGAAAAGGCGGCCGCGTTCCTCGAAACGCACCGCTACGCCGCGCTGATCGGCGGCAGCATGGCCTTCACGAAGCTCGAAGGCACGACCGTGAACGCGAAGGACAAGATCGTCTACACGGCGATGTCGCGGATCGAGACGTCGATGGTCAAGGGCAACGCGGTGTCGCGCGACGTCGCGCTCGACGCGAAGATCGCCGCGGGCGCCGTCTATGCGCTGAACCTGAAGGCCGGGCAGCGCGACACGTCGGGCGCCGCGATCGACAGCGAGTGGGTGCCGGTCGACATGGCCGCGCCGGCGGCGCTGGTCGGCGAGGATCTCGCGACGGCGGATGTACTCGGCAACCTCGCGAATCCGGACAAGATCGCGAACCCGGACAACCTGAAGTTCTCGGAAAAGCTGCGCACGCTGTTCATCGGCGAGGACTCGGGGATGCACGTGAACAACTTCCTGTGGGCCTACCACGTCGACACCAAGACGCTCTCGCGCGTGCTGTCGTGCCCGGCCGGCGCCGAATCGACGGGCCTGCATGCCGTCGACGAAATCAACGGCTGGACCTACATCATGAGCAACTTCCAGCACGCGGGCGACTGGGAATCGCCGCTGCACGACAAGGTCAAGCCCGTGCTCGATCCGCTCGTGCGCGCGAACTACAAGGACCGCTTCGGCGCGAGCGTCGGCTATCTGACGGCCGAGCAGACCAGCATCCAACTCGCGAAGGGCTGAACCCGGCCCCGCGGCGCGCGGGACGCGCCGCCTTCGCGATCACGTTTCATTCGTCGGCGCTCCACGCCGGTTCATGCGCGATGCCCTTGCGGGCGTCGCGCTTTTTTTTGCGCGCGCCGGACGCACCGCGCCGAGCATGCGCGGCCGCGCCGGGACAGGCCCGCGCGCCGGACGCGCGATAATACGGCGCCGACGCGCCGGCGCACACGCAAAAAAAAAAAGCGCCACGGAGACCGTGGCGCTAAAAAAGTTCTAGCCATTCCGAGGGCCGTGCTAGAACCTGAGAGACTGCACGAAACACCGTTGCCGGTTAAACTCCTGAAACGATGTTTCGAAAACGTGAGACATTCTTTCCGTTTCCGCGGAACAAGTCAAGCGGTATTTGCACCGTCTCATGCACTTTTCAGCGACGCCGATGTGAGGGTTTTCCTAATAAACCAAGGGTCAACCCGTAAAGTTTCATCGCATGAACGGTTCATTCGGCGAACATGCATCTTTTGACAATCATCTGACAATATTAAGTAAACTGAAATAGAGTTTCGGAAATAGAGAGAACGCCTCGTGTCGACATCTGTCATCCCCCCGCTCCCCGAGAACGCGAATCGTCGCCGGACGAAATCACCGCGCTCGCGCGCGGCCTTGCGGTGCTGCGCCGCATCGCGGCCGCCGACGCGCCCGTCAGCAACCGCGAATTGACCGAGCTGACCGGCATTCCGAAGCCCACCGTGTCGCGCATCACCGCGACGCTCGTCAGCGCCGGCTTCCTGTTCCAGCTGCCGGACAGCGAGCGCTTCGTGCTGACCGCGTCGGTGCTCGAGCTGAGCCATGGTTTCCTGCGCAACTTCGACATCCGCGCGCGCTCGCGGCCGTTCATGATCGAGCTTGCCGAGCGCACGTCGCTGTCCGTGCACCTCGCGGTGCGCGACCGGCTCGACATGGTCGCGATCGACGTGATCCGCCCGCGCTCGGCGGTGCTCGTCACGCGGCTCGAGATCGGTTCGCGGATGGACATCGCGCGCACGGCGGTCGGCCGCGCGTATCTCGCCGCGCTCGAGGACGACGAGCGACGTGCGCTGCTCGACGCACTGCGCGCGACGGCGGGCGACGACTGGCCGCACGTGTTCGCGCGGCTCAATCCGGCGCTCGACGACGCGATGCGCGACGGCCACGCGATCGCGATCGGCGAATGGCGCGAAGGGCTCAACGCGGTCGCGGCCGGTTTCGTCGGGCCGTCCGGCCAGCGCTATTCGGTGAACTGCGGCGGCGCATCGCACCAGTGCCCGCCCGAATGGTTGCGCGAACACGTGGTGCCGGCGCTGCACGAATGCATCGCCAAGATCACGCGCGAGATCGGCGGCGCACCGGCGCGGCGCGTCGCCGCGTAAGCGTGCCGTCATCGTTTCGTCGTCTTCTGTAACGACCGTAACCCGTTGAAAGATAGAGCACTGGACTGTAACGGGGACGGGACGTAGCATCATGCCCAATCGTCGCACCGGTTCGTCGGTGCGCACCGCTCTTTCCCGCGCGGGCGGGACGCGCCCGGGCCGAGCCGGCCGCCTCCGATACGCCCGCATGCCGCCCTCGCAGTGCGTTCCCCGGCACGCCCGCGCCGTCTTCCTGACAGAACACGATGGACAACCAACAAAAGCCCACGCCCCCTTCGAACGATCCCGCTCCCGCTGCCGCACGACGTTCGCGCCGCAGGCTCACAGCCGCGGCGCTCGCCGTCGTCGTCATCGGCGGCCTGCTGTGGTGGCATCCGTGGAACCGCACGCCGGCCGGCAAACCGGCCGCCGGCAGCGCGGCCAGCAGCGCAGGCGGCGGCCATCGCGGCCGCGGCGGGCCCGCTGCGATGGCGAACGTGCCGCAGCCCGTGCAGGTCGCGGCCGCGACGCGCGGCGAGATGCCGGTCGTGCTGAGCGCGCTCGGCACCGTGACGCCGCTCGCGAACGTGACGGTCAAGACGCAGTTGTCCGGCTATCTGCAGTCGGTCGCGTTCAAGGAAGGCCAGATCGTCAAGAAAGGCGACCTGCTCGCGCAGATCGACCCGCGCCCGTATCAGGTCGCGCTCGAGAACGCCGAAGGCACGCTCGCACGCGATCAGGCGCTGCTCGCGACCGCGCGCCTCGACCTGAAGCGCTACCGCACGCTGCTGTCGCAGGATTCGATCGCATCGCAGACGGTCGACACGCAGGCATCGCTGGTCAAGCAGTACGAAGGCACCGTGAAGACCGATCAGGCCGCGGTCGATTCGGCGAAGCTGAACCTCACGTACGCGCGCATCACCGCGCCGGTGTCGGGCCGCGTCGGCCTGCGCCAGGTCGATCCGGGCAACTACGTGACGCCCGGCGACACGAACGGAATCGTCGTGATCACGCAGCTGCAGCCGATGAGCGTGATCTTCACGACCTCGGAAGACAACCTGCCGCAGATCCTCAAGCAGGTCAACGCGGGCCAGAAGCTGTCGGTCACCGCGTACAACCGCAACAACACGATTCCGCTCGAGACCGGCTCGCTCGAAACGCTCGACAACCAGATCGACACGAGCACCGGCACCGTGAAGCTGCGCGCGACGTTCGATAACAAGGAAGGCCTGCTGTTTCCGAATCAGTTCGTCAACACGCGGCTGCTCGTCGACGTGATCCGCGACGCGACGATCGTGCCGACCTCGGCCGTGCTGACGGGCTCGATCGGCCAGTTCGTCTACATCGTGAAACCGGACAACACGGTCACCGTGCGCAAGGTCAAGGTCGGCCCGGTCGACGGCGAGCGCACGAGCATCGTCGACGGCGTCGCGGTCGGCGAGCGCGTGGTCACCGACGGCTCCGACCGTCTGCGCGAAGGCGCGAAGATCTCGATTCCGGCCGACCAGCCGAAAGGCGCGTCGGGCGCGCACGGCGCGAGCGCGGCGTCGGCGGCGTCGGGCGCGGCCGGCCGTCACGGCGGGCACCGGCACGGTGCGTCGCAGGCAGCGGCCCAATAACGCACGGTCCGCTCGATGAATCCGTCCCGCATCTTCATTCTCCGGCCGGTCGGCACCGCCCTTCTGATGGCGGCGATCATGCTGGCCGGCCTCGTCGCGCTGCGCTTCCTGCCGCTCGCCGCGCTGCCGGAAGTCGACTATCCGACGATCCAGGTCCAGACCTTCTATCCGGGCGCGAGCCCGGAAGTGATGACGTCGTCGGTCACCGCGCCGCTCGAGCGCCAGTTCGGGCAGATGCCGTCGCTGAACCAGATGTCGTCGCAAAGCTCGGCCGGCGCGTCGGTCATCACGCTGCAGTTCTCGCTCGACCTGCCGCTCGACATCGCCGAGCAGGAAGTGCAGGCCGCGATCAACGCGGCCGGCAACCTGCTGCCGTCCGACCTCCCTGCCCCGCCGATCTACGCGAAGGTCAACCCGGCCGATGCGCCCGTGCTGACGCTCGCGGTCACGTCGAAGACGCTGCCGCTCACGCAGGTGCAGGACCTGACCGACACGCGCCTCGCGATGAAGATCTCGCAGATCGCGGGCGTCGGCCTCGTGAGCCTGTCGGGCGGCAACCGCCCGGCCGTGCGGATCCAGGCGAATCCGACCGCGCTCGCGCAGTACGGGATGAACCTCGACGATCTGCGCACGACGATCTCGAACCTGAACGTGAACACGCCGAAGGGCAACTTCGACGGCCCGACACGCGCCTACACGATCAACGCGAACGACCAGCTGACGAGCGCCGATCAGTACAACAGCGCGGTCGTCGCATACAAGAACGGCCGCCCTGTGATGCTGACCGACGTCGCGAAGGTCGTCGCCGGCTCGGAGAACACGAAGCTCGGCGCGTGGGTCAATTCGGAGCCCGCGATCATCCTGAACGTGCAGCGCCAGCCGGGCGCGAACGTGATCGCGACCGTCGACGCGATCAAGGCGCAGTTGCCGAAGCTGCAGGAAACGCTGCCGGCCGCGCTCGACGTGCAGATCGTCACCGATCGCACGACGATGATCCGCGCGGCCGTGCGCGACGTGCAGTTCGAACTGATGCTGTCGGTCGTGCTCGTCGTGCTCGTGATGTACCTGTTCCTCGCGAACGTCTACGCGACGATCATCCCGAGCCTGTCGGTGCCGCTGTCGCTGATCGGCACGCTCGCGGTGATGTATCTCGCGGGCTTCTCGCTGAACAACCTGTCGCTGATGGCGCTGACGATCGCGACCGGCTTCGTCGTCGACGACGCGATCGTGATGATCGAGAACATCGCGCGCTACGTCGAGGAAGGCGATTCGGGCCTCGAGGCCGCGCTGAAGGGTTCGAAGCAGATCGGCTTCACGATCATCTCGCTGACGGTGTCGCTGATCGCGGTGCTGATCCCGCTGCTGTTCATGGGCGACGTGGTCGGCCGCCTGTTCCACGAATTCGCGATCACGCTCGCCGTGACGATCGTGATCTCGGCGATCGTGTCGCTGACGCTCGTGCCGATGATGTGCGCGAAGCTGCTGCGTCACTCGCCGCCGCCCGAAAGCCATCGTTTCGAGGCGCGCGTGCACCGCACGATCGACTGGGTGATCGCACGCTATGCGGTCGCGCTCGAATGGGTGCTGAACCGGCAGCGCGCGACGCTCGTCGTCGCGCTGCTCACGCTCGCGCTGACCGCGCTGCTGTACGTGTTCGTGCCGAAGGGCTTCTTCCCCGCGCAGGACACGGGCGTGATCCAGGCGATCACGCAGGCGCCGCAGTCGGTATCGTACGGCGCGATGGCCGAGCGGCAGCAGACGCTCGCGAGCGAGATCCTGAAGGACCCGAACGTCGACAGCCTCACGTCGTTCATCGGCGTCGACGGCTCGAACATCACGCTGAACAGCGGCCGGATGCTGATCAACCTGAAGCCGCGCGACGAACGTTCGGAGACGGCCGCGCAGATCATCCGCGACCTGCAGCAGCGCGTCGCGAACGTGACGGGCATTTCGCTGTTCATGCAGTCCGTGCAGGACTTGACGATCGATTCGACGGTGAGCCCGACGCAGTATCAGTTCATGCTGACGAGCCCGAACGCGGACGAGTTCGCGACCTGGGTGCCGAAGCTCGTCACGCGGCTGCAGCAGGAGCCGTCGCTCGCGGACGTCGCGACCGACCTGCAGAGCAACGGCCAGTCGGTCTATATCGAGATCGACCGCGCGAGCGCCGCGCGCTTCGGCGTCACGCCCGCGACGGTCGACAACGCGCTGTACGACGCGTTCGGCCAGCGCATCGTCTCGACGATCTTCACGCAGTCGAACCAGTACCGCGTGATTCTCGAGTCGGAGCCGAAGGACCAGCACTACGTGCAATCGCTGAACGACATCTATCTGCCGTCGGCAGGCGGCGGCCAGGTGCCGCTGTCGTCGATCGCGACCTTCCACGAGCGGCCGTCGCCGCTGCTCGTGTCGCATCTGTCGCAGTTCCCGTCGACGACGATCTCGTTCAACCTCGCGCCGGGCGCGTCGCTCGGCGAAGCCGTCAAGGCGATCCAGGCCGCCGAAAAGGAGATCGGCTTGCCCGGCTCGTTCCAGACGCGCTTCCAGGGCGCGGCGCTCGCGTTCCAGGCGTCGCTGTCGAACCAGCTGTTCCTGATCCTCGCGGCCGTGGTGACGATGTACATCGTGCTCGGCGTGCTGTACGAGAGCTACATCCATCCGATCACGATCCTGTCGACGCTGCCGTCGGCCGGCGTCGGCGCGCTGCTCGCGCTGATGATCACGGGGCACGATCTCGACATCATCGGCATCATCGGCATCGTGCTGCTGATCGGCATCGTGAAGAAGAACGCGATCATGATGATCGACTTCGCGCTCGAGGCCGAACGCGTCGAAGGCAAGCCGCCGCGCGAAGCGATCTATCAGGCGTGCCTGCTGCGCTTCCGGCCGATCCTGATGACGACGCTCGCCGCGCTGCTCGGCGCGGTGCCGCTGATCGTCGGCTCGGGCGCGGGCTCCGAGCTGCGTCAGCCGCTCGGGATCGCGATCGCCGGCGGCCTGATCGTGTCGCAGGTGCTCACGCTGTTCACGACGCCGGTCATCTATCTCGGCTTCGACGCACTCGCGCGCCGCGCGCGCGGCTGGTTCGAACGCCACGGCCCGGCGGCCGGCACGCGCACGGATGCGTAAGCCATGAACCTGTCGCGCCCTTTCATCACGCGTCCCGTCGCGACCACGCTGCTCGCGCTCGGCGTCGCGCTCGCGGGGCTGTTCGCGTTCGTCAAGCTGCCGGTGTCGCCGCTGCCGCAGGTCGACTTCCCGACGATCTCCGTGCAGGCGTCGCTGCCGGGTGCGAGCCCCGAGACCGTCGCGACCAGCGTGACGAGCCCGCTCGAGCGGCACCTCGGATCGATCGCCGACGTCACCGAAATGACGTCGACCAGCACCGTCGGCAACGCGCGGATCATCCTGCAGTTCGGGCTGAACCGCGACATCGACGGCGCCGCGCGCGACGTGCAGGCGGCGATCAACGCGGCACGCGCCGACCTGCCCGCCGCGCTGAAAAGCAACCCGACCTACCGGAAGGTGAACCCGGCCGACTCGCCGATCATGATCGTGTCGCTGACGTCCGACACCGCGTCGCCGGCGCGCTTGTACGACGCGGCCTCGACGGTGCTGCAGCAGTCGCTGTCGCAGATCGACGGGATCGGCCAGGTCACCGTCAGCGGCTCCGCGAATCCGGCCGTGCGCGTCGAGCTCGAGCCGCAGGCGCTGTTCCACTACGGCATCGGGCTCGAAGACGTGCGCGCGGCGCTCGCATCCGCGAACGCGAACAGCCCGAAAGGCGCGATCGAGTTCGGGCCGCAGCACTACCAGCTCTACACGAACGATCAGGCATCGCAGGCGTCGCAGTATCGCGATCTCGTCGTCGCGTACCGCAACGGCGCGGGCGTGCGGCTGTCCGACCTGTCGGAGGTCGTCGACTCGGTCGAGGATCTGCGCAACCTCGGGCTGTCGAACGGCAAGCGCGCGGTGCTCGTGATCCTGTACCGGTCGCCGGGCGCGAACATCATCGACACGATCGATCGCGTGCGCGCCGCGCTGCCGCAGCTGACCGCATCGCTGCCGGCCGATATCACGGTGACGCCCGTGCTCGACCGCTCGACGACGATCCGCGCCTCGCTGAAGGACACCGAGCACACGCTGCTGATCGCGGTGAGCCTCGTGGTGATGGTCGTGTTCCTGTTCCTGCGCAACTGGCGCGCGACGCTGATCCCGAGCGTCGCGGTGCCGATCTCGATCATCGGCACGTTCGGCGCGATGTACCTGCTCGGCTTCTCGATCGACAACCTGTCGCTGATGGCGCTGATCGTTGCGACCGGCTTCGTCGTCGACGATGCGATCGTCGTGCTCGAGAACATCGCGCGCCACATCGAGAACGGCAAGCCGCGGCTGCAGGCCGCATTCGACGGCGCGCGCGAAGTCGGCTTCACGGTGCTGTCGATGAGCATCTCGCTCGTCGCCGTGTTCCTGCCGATCCTGCTGATGGGCGGCATCGTCGGGCGCCTGTTCCGCGAATTCGCGCTGACGCTGTCGCTCGCGATCGCGGTGTCGCTCGCGGTCTCGCTGACCGTCACGCCGATGATGTGCGCGCGCCTGCTGCCGGAGCGGCACGAGGCGCGCGAAGAAGGCCGCTTCGCGCGCTTTCTCGAACGCTGCTTCGCGCGGATGCAGCGCGGCTACGAGCGCTCGCTGTCGTGGGCGCTGAGCCGGCCGCTGCTGATCCTGCTGATCCTGTTCGCGACGATCGGGCTCAACGTCTATCTCTACGTGATCGTGCCGAAAGGCTTCTTCCCGCAGCAGGACACGGGCCTGATGATCGGCGGGATCCGCGCGGACCAGGCGACCTCGTTCCAGGCGATGAAGCAGAAGTTCACCGAGATGATGCGCATCGTGCAGAGCAACCCGAACGTGAAGAGCGCGGCGGGCTTCACGGGCGGCACGCAGACCAACTCGGGCTTCATGTTCGTCACGCTGAAGGACCGCAGCGAGCGCAAGGTATCGGCCGATCAGGTGATCCAGCAGCTGCGCGGGCCGCTGTCGCGCGTTGCGGGTGCGAGCACGTTCCTGCAGGCCGCGCAGGACATCCGCGTCGGCGGCCGGCAGAGCAATGCGCAATACCAGTTCACGCTGCTCGGCGATTCGAGCGCGGAGCTGTACAAGTGGGGGCCGATTCTGACCGAGGCGCTGCAGAAGCGTCCCGAGCTGACCGACGTGAACTCGGACCAGCAGCAAGGCGGCCTCGAGGCGATGGTGACGATCGACCGCGCCACCGCCGCGCGCCTCGGCATCAAGCCCGCGCAGATCGACAACACGCTGTACGACGCGTTCGGCCAGCGGCAGGTCTCGACGATCTACAACCCGCTGAACCAGTACCACGTCGTGATGGAAGTCGCGCCGAAATACTGGCAGAGCCCCGAGATGCTGAAGCAGGTGTGGATCAGCACGTCGGGCGGCAGCGCGAGCGGCTCGCAGACGACCAACGCGGCAGCCGGCACGTTCGTCGCGACGGCGGCCGGCACGTCGAGCGCCGGCACGGCCGCCACGAGCGCCGCCGCGATCGCGTCCGATTCCGCGCGCAACCAGGCGCTGAACTCGATCGCGTCGAGCGGCAAGTCGAGCGCGTCGGCGGGCGCCGCGGTGTCGACCTCGAAGTCCACGATGATTCCGCTGTCGGCGATCGCGACCTTCGGGCCGAGCACGACGCCGCTGTCGGTCAATCATCAGGGGCTGTTCGTCGCGACGACGATCTCGTTCAACCTGCCGCCCGGCGTGTCGCTGTCGCAGGCCACGCAGGTCATCTACCAGACGATGGCGCAGATCGGCGTACCGCCGACGATCGTCGGCAGCTTCCAGGGCACCGCGCAGGCGTTTCAGCAGTCGATGAACGATCAGCCGATCCTGATCCTCGCCGCGCTGCTCGCCGTCTACATCGTGCTCGGGATCCTGTACGAGAGCTACATCCATCCGATCACGATCCTGTCGACGCTGCCGTCGGCCGGCGTCGGCGCCCTGCTCGCGCTGCTGCTGTTCAAGACCGAGTTCAGCATCATCGCGCTGATCGGCGTGATCCTGCTGATCGGCATCGTGAAGAAGAACGCGATCATGATGGTCGACTTCGCGATCGATCAGACGCGCAACCACGGCAAGTCGTCGTTCGACGCGATCCGCGAGGCGTGTCTGCTGCGCTTCCGGCCGATCATGATGACGACGATGGCCGCGCTGCTCGGCGCGCTGCCGCTCGCGTTCGGCAGCGCGGACGGCGCCGAGCTGCGCGCGCCGCTCGGGATCGCGATCGCCGGCGGCCTGATCATGTCGCAGGTGCTGACGCTCTATACGACGCCGGTCGTCTATCTGTACATGGACCGCCTGCGCGTGTGGGGCGAGAAGCGGCGCAACCGCCGCGGGAATTCGGGCGGGCCGGCGGTAGCAGGCGAATAAGCGCGCACGGCGCACGGGACGAGCGCGCACGCTGCGTCGACCGTCGTCGCGCGCACCGGCCGACGCCGGCGCCCGGCTCGGCGTCGAAGCGCGGTGTGAAGCGCGGTGTGAAGCGGTATAAAGCGCCGTGCGCGGCCGGCGCAGGCGCGCCGCACGCCGCACGCCGCACGCCGCAGTCAGCGATCGGCCGCCGCGGCCAGCGTGCGCGACAGCTGTCGTGCTGCGTCGGCGATCAGCGCGGGCACCTGCTGCCATCGCGCATCGTCCGGCGCACCGAGCGCGACGCCGATCGCCAGCGCGCCGCGCGCATCCACCGGCATTGCCACGACGCCCGGCGCACGCCGCGACTCGCCCTGCAGCCCGAGTCGCCAGACCGGCGGCGCGCCGCGTTCGGTTGCATCGCGCCGATCGCATTCCTTACCTGTCTCGTCCGGCTGCGCCGCCAGCCCGGCGAACCGTGCGCCGACGCGCGTGACCACGCACGCCGCATCGGCGGGCACCGCCTGCGCGAGCACGACGGCTTCCGCGCCGTCGCGGCCGAGCAGCTGGGCGGCCAGCCCGCTGCGCGCACATAGCGCGTCGAGCACCGGCTGCGCCTGCGCGACCGGCGCTTGCGCGCCGAGATACGCGGCCGCGATCCGTGCGCTCGCCGGCCCCGGCCGATAGCGGCCATACGCGTCGACGACGAGAAAGCCCTGTCGAACCAGCGTTTTCAGCAGTCGCGCGACCGAGTTGCGCGGCGCGCCGAGGCGCGCTGCCAGTGCCGCGCCGCTCGCGCCGCCGTGCGCGGCCGCCACCGCTTCGACGATCGCGAGCCCGCGCGCGAGCGCCGGCACGCGATAGCGCGCGACGTCGTCATCGTTGCCGGGCAAGGTCATACAGATCCTGTGCATTGCGTGCGTAGCGGCGCGGCGCCATCCCCGACCAGCGATGAAACGCGCGCGCGAACGCCTTCTCCGATGTGTAGCCGACGCGCTCCGCAATCTCGATCAGCCGCAGCCTGCCCTGCGCGAGCTCGCCGCTCGCCAGATACATGCGGTACGCGGTCAGATGGCCGATCGGCGTCTCGCCGACCAGCTCGGCGAAGCGCGCGCAGAACCGCGAGCGCGACATGCCGGCCTCGGCCGCGAGACTCGCGAGCTGCCAGTTGCGGCGCGGGTCGCTGTGCATCAGCGCCATCGCGCGGCCGATCTGCGGATCGGTCAGGCCGCGCAGCCAGCCCGTGTGATTCGCCGACGACTGCAGGTGCGCGCGCAGCAGCTGCACGAACAATACGTCGGCGAGGCGCGTCGCGGCGACGGCCCAGCCCGGCTGACAGGCCATCGATTCCTCGATGAAGCTCTGCAGCGTGCTCGCGAGCCACGGCGCGACGGCCGCGTCGTGCGCACGCACGTGGATCAGCGTCGGCAACACGGAGAACAGCGGGCTGCGCACGATGTCGCGATACACGACGATGCCCGTATAGAGCTCGCTCGTCGCCCCGCCGCCGCCCGCGGCGAATTCGAGCGGCGTATCGAAGCGCGGCCGGATGCCCTTGTCCGCCATCAGCGTGTCGAACGGCACGGGCGGCTCGTCGAGCGACGACGCCATCACGTGCTCGTCGCCGTGCGGCAGCAGGACGAAGTCGCCCGGCTCGACGTGCACCGGCGCAGCCCCCGCAACCGACAGATAGAACGGGCTGCCGGCGCAGGTGCGAAACGGCGCGCCGGCGACGGCCGGCTTGCGGATCGCCCACGGCGCACTGAGCGTGAAGCGCCCCGTGACGACCGCATCGGCCCGCAGGTCGGTCAGCACGTCGCTGAGAAGGTCGATCGTCATCGTCGGGTCTCCGTGGTGCGCGCGGCCGGCTAGAAGCGCTGCTGAATGCCGGCCATCACGCCGACCTGGTTCTGGCCGGCGCCGACCGTGCCGCCGGCCGCCACCGCCGACGTGCCGAGCGCGCTGTTCATCATGTAGCCGGCCGACGCATAGACCATCGTCCGCTTCGACAGGCTGTAGTTCGCGCGCGCCACGAATAGGTTCGAGTCGAAGCGGCCGCGCAGCAGATAGCGCAGGGCCTGCGCGTCGAATGATAGCGCCGGCGTCGCGTACAGCGTGCCGCCCGCGAAGAAGAGATCCGACTGGCTGTGGGCCGCGGCTGCCGTGTTGCGGCGAATCCAGCCCGCGCCGAGTTTCGCGATGCCGAATTTCACGTACGCGTCGACGATCGTGCGCGTGTCGGTATAGCCGGGGCTCGACAGCGGCGCCGACGCGCCGGTGCCGCCATGCATCACGTCGTACGAGGCGGCCGCGCCGAACTGCGGCGCGTCGTACGCGACCATCATCGTGTACTGCCGGCATGCGACCGGGTCGCCCGGCACGTTGCCCGCGCAGTTCGTGGCCGACGGGCCGGCCGGCCCCGCGCCGTCGCGGCCCGTGCTGTAGGTGCCGCCGAGCGTCAGGCCGCCGAAGCGGCCGAGATAGCCGACCGCATTGTCGCTGCGCGCGTTCGGCAGATAGCTGTCGAAGCTCGCCATCGAATGGATCGACGGGCCGATCACGTCGGCATTGAGCAGCACGAGCATCGACATGTTCATCTGCCGCCCGAGCGTCAGCGTGCCGTACGGCGATTCGATGCCGAGGTTGGCCTGCCGCCCGAACAGCCGGCCGCCGTAGTTGAGCGCACCCGAATTCATCGCGAAGCCGTTTTCGAGCACGAAGAAGGTCCGATAGCCGCCGCCGAGATCCTCGACGCCGCGCAGGCCGAAGCGCGACGGCACCTCACCGGTCAGCGCCGGCATGCCGGCGACCGAGCCGCCGCCCGCCGCATTGTTGTAGTACTGCACGCCGGTGTCGACGATGCCGTACAGCGTGACGCTGCTTTGCGCATGCGCGCCCGGCGACACCGCGGCTGCGGCGAACGAGACGGCCGTCGCGGCCGTGCGGAAGGTTTTCATCGAAGTCTCCAGACCTGTCGTGTCGTTGTGCTTATGAAGGCCGGCGATGCCGGCCGGTGGGGAAACGCGCGGCGCCCGTTCAGGTCGCGAGCGGCGTGTCGAACGGCATCGAGCGCGGTCGCTGGCCGGTCGCGCGCCAGATCGCATCGGCCACCGCCGGCGCGACCGGCGGCAACGCGACTTCGCCGCAGCCTTGCGGATCGCGGTCGCTGTCGACGATCACGACTTCGATCCTCGGCATCGCGGCCAGCCCGAGCAGCGGGTAGTCCGCGAAATTGCGCTGCACGACCGCGCCGTGCTCGAACGTGATCTCGCTGCGAAACGTATTGGTCAGCGCGAAGCCGACGCCGCCTTCGACCATCTCGCGAATCAGCAGCGGATTGATCGCACGGCCGCAGTCGATGCCGCAGACGATCCGCTCGAGCTTGACGCTGCCGCCCGTCACGCGCACCTCCGCGATCGTCGCGACGTAGGTGCTGAATGCGCCGCCGCGGCCGGTGTAGAGCGAGTACGCGACGCCGCGCGACACGCCGGCCGGCGCGCGGCCGAACCAGTTCGCGCGCGCGGCCGTCGCGTCGAGCACGCGCAGCGCGAGCGCGTCGTGCTTGAGCAGCGCGCGCCGGTAGCGCACGGGGTCGGCCCGCACCGTATGCGCGAGTTCGTTCACGAAGCTTTCGAGGAAGAACACCGACGAGGTGCTGCCGACGCTGCGCATGAAGCTGACCGGAATCGGCTGCATCACCGTGACCGAATCGACGAGCAGGTTCGGCACGTCGTAGCAAAGGTCGTACAGGCCGTCGAGCATCGTCTCGTCCCAGCCGCCCGCCTTGTCGTAGCGGTCGCGCTTGATCGCCGCGTACAGCGAATGGCCGGCGACGCGCGCATGCAGCGCGACCGGCAGCCCGTCGCTGCCGAGCGCCGCGCGCAGGCGCGCCGACGCGCACGGCCGATAGAAGCCGTGACGGATATCGTCCTCGCGCGAGCGGATCACCTTGACCGGCCGGCCGATCGCCTTCGACGCGACGGCCGCATGCACGACGAAATCGGGCACGTACTTGCGGCCGAAGCTGCCGCCAAGGAACGTCGTGTTGACGATCACCTTCCCGGCCGGCACGCCGAACAGCGACGACAGCGTCCAGCGCACCTTGTCCTGCCCCTGGATCGGCCCCCACACCTCGATCTCGTCGGCGCGCACATGCACGGTCGCGTTGACGGGCTCCATCGTCGCGTGGACGATGTACGGCGTGTGGTAATCGGCTTCGACGACGGTGCCGGCCTCGGCGAGCCGGCGCGCGGGTTCGCCGATATGCGTCGCGACGACCGCGTGCGGCGCCTGCAGCGCGCCCTTGCGCTGCGCGAGGATCGTCGCGCTGTCGAACGGCGGCGTCGTGCCCGCGTCCCAGGCGATGTCCGCCGCGTCGCACGCCTTCTTCGCCTGCCAGTAGCTCTGCGCGACGACGATCACGGCGTCCTTCGCGAGCACGACGTCCACGACGCCGGGCATCGCACGCAGCGCGTCGCGGTTGTGCACGGCGCTCGGCCGGCCGTTCAGCGTCGGCGCCATCGCGAGCGCGCCGACCAGCATGCCGGGCACCCGCACGTCGATGCCGAAGATCGCGCTGCCGTCGACCTTCGCCGGCACGTCGAGCTTGTGCAGCGGACGGCCGATCAGCGTGTGCGCGGAGGCCGGCTTCAGCTTCGGCTGCGGGTCGTGCGGCAGCTTCGCCGCGTCGTCGACGAGCGCGCCGTACGACAGCGACCGGCCGCTCGGCGGATGGACGACGCGGCCGTCGCGCGTCACGCACTGCGTGTCGCGCACGCCGAGCCGCGCGGCGCCGGCCCGCAGGAACGCCGAGCGCGCCTGCGCGCCCGCGATGCGCAGCCGCGTATAGAACATCGTCGCCGACATCGACGCGCCGACGAACTGCTGCGGCGCCTCGTTCGCGGCGTCGATCCGGTACGCGTCGCGCCCCGTGACGAACTCGATCGTCACGCTGCGCCACTCGGCATCCATCTCGTCGGCGAGCACCTGCGGCAGCCCCGTGTAGACGCCCTGCCCGACTTCCGCCTGCGACAGGCCGATGATCGTGCGGCCGTCGGCATCGACGCGCACCCAGTCGTTGATCTCGCGAAAGCGCGCGCCGTCGCCGGCCGCATGCACGACGTCGCCAATCGCGAGCGGCAGCAGCAGGCTGCCCGCGAGCGCGACGCCGCCTTTCAGGAATACGCGCCGCGACGCGCTCGGCACGACCCGCGCGCGCACTGCGTCAGCCGGCCGCGACATGGATCGCCTCGCGGATGCGTTGATAGGTCGCGCAGCGGCACAGGTTCGTGACGGCCGCGTCGATTTGCGCGTCGGTCGGCTTGCGGTGGCGCGCGAGCAGCGCGGCCGTCGCCATCACCATCCCCGACTGGCAATAGCCGCACTGCGGCACGTCCTTCTCGATCCACGCGCGCTGCACCGGATGCGAGCGATCGTGCGACAGCCCCTCGATCGTCGTCACCGAGCGGCCTGCGACGCCGGCGACCGGCAGCACGCACGAGCGCGCGGCTTCGCCGTCCAGATGCACGGTGCAGGCGCCGCACGCGCCGATCCCGCAACCGTATTTGGTGCCCGTCAAGCCGGCCGCGTCGCGCACGACCCACAGCAGCGGCGTGTCGGGATCGCCGTCGAAATCGAACGGCTGGCCGTTCAGCATGAAGCGCATGGTCTGTCTCCCTGTTGCGCGTCGCCGTTCGCCATCCGGCGGATGGCCGCGATCGCTTGACAGGGATTCTTGGCGGCGTAAAAAACCGCGCCAATGACCTTTGCTCCCGAAAAAGTAGCCGATCGTCCAGATCGTATCGACCGACGCTGCGCAACGGCGGCGGCGCGTGCCGCTTGCACCGCGGCCGCGATCGGCTATCGTCTGTGCATGGCCCTCGCCGGGAATCCGTCATGAACGTCCAGTTGAATCACACCATCGTCTGGTGCCGCGACGCGCACGCGTCGAGCCGCTTTCTCACCGAACTGCTGGACCTGCCGCCGCCGACGCCGTTCGGCCCGATGCTCGTCGTCGCGCTCGACAACGGCGTGTCGCTCGACTTCTATCAGCAGCCGGGCGAGATCGCGTCGCAGCACTACGCGTTTCTCGTCGACGAAGCGGACTTCGATCGCGTGTACGCGCGCATCCGCGAGCGCGGGCTGCCGCACTGGGCCGATCCCGCGAAGCGGCAGCCAGGCGAGGTCTACCGCCACAACGGCGGGCGCGGCGTGTATTTCGACGATCCGGACGGTCACTTTCTCGAAGTGATGACGCAGCCGTACGCGCTGAACGGCTGACGAAACGCATCGGCCGGCATGGCGCCGGCCGAGCTGACTGCGCACGCGCGGCCGTCCGGTAGCGGACCGAGCCGCCCGCGTACGGCCGCCGTTACTCGGCGGCGGGCGTCGTCTTGCGCGGACGGCGCGCACGCGTGGCCGTCTTGCGGGGCGCCTTCTTCGGCTTCGCTTCGGCGGCGCTCGCTTCGGCGGCCGGTTCGCCGGCCGGCATCGCGTCGGGCGACGGCAGCGCGGCCGCATCGGCCGCCGCGAATGCATCGGCCGCCGGCGCCGCGTGCTGCGGCGCGGCGTGCCGTGCGTCGCCCTGCTCCGGCTCGCGAGGCGGGGCTTCGACGTGGCGCTCGTCCGCGTGTTCGTCGCCGCGCTGCGCTGCAGCGTCCCGCTTCGCCGCGGACCGGCCGGCGCTCGCCGCATCGTCGCTCTTCTTCGCGCCGGCCTTCTTCGCCGCGCTCTTGCGTGCGCGCTTGCGGCCGTCCTTCGCGTCGCCGTGCGTCGCGCCCGCCTGCGCCGTTTCGTTCGATTCCACCGCGTCGACCGGTGCGGGCACCGGTTCGCTCGCGGCGACGTCGACCGCGCCCGCTTCGTCCGTGTCGACGGCCATGCCGTCCGCCGCCGGCTCGCCGTGCGCGCCGCGACGGCGCGACGCGTGTTCGAGCGGCCCGGCTTCCGCGTAACGCGCGCCATGCCCCGCGTGCGCGCTGCCCGTATCGCGCGCGGCAACCGGCTCGGCCGCAGCCGACTGACGCGGCCGCGACACGAACGCGCCCGACTTGTCGTCGCGGCCGACCTCGAGCAGCCCGCGCGCCTGCGCTTCGTCGAGCAGGTTGCCGAACGCGCGGAAGCCGTAGTACGACTCGTTGAAATCGGGCTTGCGGCGCTTGATCGCGCTCTTCAGCACGGACGCCCAGATCTTGCCGACGTCGTCGCGCTCGGACGCAAGCGCCTCGAACGTCTCGACCGCGAGCGCGATCGCCTCGGCCTTGCGCGCCTCCATCTCCGGCTTGCGCGACGGCTCGTCCGCGCGCTTCGCGCCGCCGTTGCCCGCACGCTGCTGTTCGCGCTTGGCGAGCGCGCGCTGCTGTTCGCGCACGAGATCGTCGTAGAAGATGAACTCATCGCAGTTCGCGACCAGCAGGTCGGACGTCGACTTCTTCACGCCGACGCCGATCACCTTCTTCGCGTTCTCGCGCAGTTTCGACACGAGCGGCGAAAAATCCGAGTCGCCGCTGACGATCACGAACGTATCGACATGCGATTTCGTGTAGCAGAGGTCGAGCGCGTCGACGACGAGCCGGATGTCGGCCGAATTCTTGCCCGACTGGCGCACGTGCGGAATCTCGATCAGCTCGAAGCTCGCCTCGTGCATGGCCGCCTTGAAGCCCTTGTAGCGATCCCAGTCGCAATAGGCCTTCTTCACGACGATGCTGCCCTTCAGCAGCAGCTTTTCGAGCACGGGCTTGATGTCGAATTTCTCGTACTTCGCGTCGCGTACGCCGAGCGCGACGTTCTCGAAGTCGCAGAACACGGCCATGCTCACGTTGTCCAGGGGTAATGCCATGTGTACTCCAACCGGTTGGCCGACGCGTTGATATGCGTAGCGGCAGGAAATGCGTGGCGCACATGATAGCCGGTCGGCGGCGTGCCGCCCGCATTCCGCGCGGCAGCCGCACTGTGTGCGGCGACACACCGTCGTCGCGCCGCGTCGCCCGGTATGCTCCGGATAGGTGCAACCGCCGGGCCGCCGTGGATGCGCCCCTTTTTGACGCGCCGCCGCCCGGCCAATTCGACATACACTTGAGTATCGGTCGTCCGTCCCTAACTGGAAGGATGACGCATCGAGCAAGGAGCCGTTTCATGACGACGAAGGTACTGCTGATCGGCGCGACCGGCCGCACGGGCCGCGCCTGCGCGGATCTGCTGCTCAAGCAGCCGGAATTCGAGCTCACCGCGCTGGTGCGCCGGCCGGGTTATACGCTGCCGGGCGCGAGGGTCGTCGAGGCCGATCTCACGACCGATTTCTCGTCGGCGTTCCAGGGCATCGCGCACGTGATCTATGCGGCCGGCTCGGCCGAATCGGAAGGCGCCACCGAAGAGCAGCAGATCGATCGCGACGCCGTCGCGCGCGCGGCCGAGTATGCGCTCGCCTACAACGTCCAGAAGCTCGTCGTGATCAGCTCGCTGACCGCGTACTGGCCCGAGCGCAGCCCCGACGCGCTGCGCCACTACTCGCAGATGAAGCGCGAAGGCGACGAGCGCGTGATCGCGTCCGGCGTCGACTACGTGATCCTGCGTCCGGGCCCGCTGTCGGACGGCCCGGGCGTCGGCAAGATCGCGCTGACCGAGGAGCGCGTCGAGCCCGCGCCGCCCGTGTCGCGGCAGGACGTTGCATGGGCCGCGATCGAGGCGATCAAGCTTGGCATCTCGCGAAAGGTTATCGGCTTCGTCGGCGGCAGCGTGCCGATCGAACAGGCGCTGCGCGCGTAACGCGCGAGCGGCGGCGCCGGACTACCCACACCACACGCGCTGCGCCGCCAGGGCCCCGCAGCACGATGCGGCCCGCTCGCGCGGGCCGTTCTCTTTGGCCGGCCCGTCAGCGTTTCGGATGCGCGTCGGCCCACGCCTTCACGGCGGCGAGCGTGTTTTCGACGTGCTTGTCGGGCGACAGGCTCGTGTATTCGTACAGCACCTTCCCTTCCGGCGAAATCACGTACGACACGCGGTTCGCGCGATCGAGCGCGGGCAGCTTCGCATCGTATTCGCGGATGATCTTCGCGTCCGGATCGGCCGCGACCGGGAACTTGCTGCGGCACTCGCTGACCGAGAACTTCGTCAGCGTATCGATGTTGTCGGCCGACACGCCGATCACGGTCGCGCCGTACGCCTTGTAGCGGTCGACCGCCTCGGCGAACGCGTGCGCCTCGATCGTGCAGCCCTTCGTAAACGCGGCCGGGTAGAAATACAGCACGACCGGGCCCTGCTTCAGCGCATCGGCGAGCGAGTACGTGTAAGTCTTGCCGCCCAGCGATGCGGGCGCCGTAAAATCGGGCGCCGCGTCGCCCGGCTTCAACTGCGCCTGCGCGATCGGTGCAAGACCGGCCACCAACGCCGCCGCAACGGCGCCCAGCAATAGTTTTCGCTTCATCTGCGTCCTCATTTCTTATAAAGTCAGCCTCGTTGCAGCATGCGCCCGCGTTCGCTTGCCGAACCTGGCGCCCGCCCGGCCCGCGCAGCGCGCCGGCCGGTCCGTTAAAGATTCCTCGCAGTCTGCCGTTATTCCTCCCGGACAACCGGTTCCAGCCCTTCACGTCAGCGAGAAACATGGAAGCCAACAGGAAACAGACGCCGCGCAAGGGCCCCTGGCGCAGCGCATTGCATACGCTGCGCCGCTTCGCCTGGTCGGGCGGCGCGCTGATGCCTGCGCGCGCCGGCGCCCCGCGTCGCGACGATACCGTGCGCAACTGGCTGGAACAGACGGTCGGCACGGTCGATTTCCTCGCCCACGTCGATCGCGAGCTGCGCTTCCTCTACGTGTCGGAAGCGAGCCTGCGCTTCATCGGCTATCACCGCGACTATCTGCACACGCTGACGCTGCGCGACCTGATCGCCGAACAGGATACCGCGGCGCTCGAAGACCTGCTTGCGCGCGCCGCGCGCTCGGGGCAAGTCGAGAAGGCGACGATGAGCATCGTGAAGTCGCTGACCTACCCGCTCGACGTCGAGCTGCGCGCCGTGAAGAGCCGCCACCACGGCGTCGAAGGCTTCGCGATCGCCGCGTTCGACATCTCGTCGTGGCGCGCGCTCGAGGCGCGGCTCACGTACGAAATGCATCACGATCCGATGACGGGGCTCGACAACCTGTCGGCGCTCGTGCCCGCGCTGATCCGCGCGCAGCAGACGGCCGACGACGAAGGCACGTGCGCGGCGCTGCTGCTGCTCGATCTCGACGATTACCAGCGGATCAACCGCGCGCTCGGCTACGACGCGGGCGACGCGCTGCTGCGCGAAACCGCCCGGCGGCTGCGCACGCTCGTCGCGCCCGACGAACTGCTCGCGCGCGTCGCGAGCGACAAGTTCGCCGTCGTGCTCGCCGCGCCGGACCGCACGCGCGCGTGCGACGCGGCGGACGCGCTCGCGCGCCGGCTGCAGGCCGCGGTGCGCGAGCCGTACACGTACCACGGGCAACCGGTGCATCTTTCGGCAAGCATCGGCATCGCGCTGTATCCGGACGAGCGCGCGGCGCCGCATCGCGCGCAGCACCACAGTCCGTTGCTGCGCCGCGCCGATCACGCGCTCGCGCAGGCGAAGGCGTCGGGCGGCAATGCGCTCGCGTTCCATGCACCCGTCGACGATCCGGCCGACGCCGAACGGCTGAAGCTCGAGGCCGATCTGTACGACGGCGTGCGCAACGGCGAATTCTCGCTGCATTTCCAGCCGATCACGCGCAGCCAGTCGGGCGCGGTGGTCGGCGTCGAGGCGCTGATCCGCTGGCGCCATCCCGTTCACGGGCTCGTGCCGCCGGCGACGTTCATTCCGCTCGCCGAATCGATCGGACTCATCAACTATCTCGGCAACTGGGTGCTGAAGGCCGCCTGCATGCAGCTCGTCGCGTGGGATCGGCAGGGGCTCGCGCTGCAATACGTCGCGGTCAACGTGTCGCCGCAGCAGTTCCGCGATCCGCGCTTCACGCAAAGCGTGCGCGATGCGATCGCGCTGACCGGCATCGATCCGCGGCGCATCGTGCTCGAGATCACCGAAAGCCTGCTGATGCACGATCCCGCGCATGCGAAGGGGCTGCTCGAGGAGCTGACCGAGCTCGGCATCCGCTTCGCGATCGACGATTTCGGCACCGGCTATTCGAGCCTCGCCTATCTGCAGCGCTTCCCGCTCGCGAAGCTGAAGATCGACCGCAGCTTCGTCGAGAACCTGCTGACCTCACGCAACGATCGCGCGATCGTGTCGGCGGTCGTCGGGCTCGCGCAGACGCTCGAGCTCGAACTCGTCGCCGAAGGCGTCGAGACCGAAGCGCAGCGCGCCCTGCTGACCGAAATGGGCTGCAACCACATCCAGGGCTGGCTCGTCTGTCAGGCGCTGCCGTCCGAGGAGCTCGCGCGCCGCTTCGCGGCGCAGCAGCTGCACCTGCACGCGGCGGCCTGACGGGCCGGACGGATCGTATGTCAATTACCGAACGCCTGGCCCCGACCGCGCTGCTCGACAAGCTGTGGGCGCGGATGAACGAACGCGGCGACTTCCCGCTGCTGTCGGAGTCGCTGCGCACGACGATGGCCGCGATGAAGAACGACGATCTCGACTTCACGGCGCTCGTGCGCGTCGTGCTGTCGGATTTCGCATTGACGCAGAAGGTGCTGCGGCTCGCGAACTCCGCGATGTACATGGCGTTCGGCGGCAACATCACGACCGTCACGCGCGCGCTGATGGTGCTCGGGATGGACGCGGTCGGCCATCTCGTCGTCGGGCTGAAGCTCGTCGATCACTTCCATCAGAGCACGCCGCGCCGCATCGACGCGAAGCTCGAACTGAACCGCGCGCTGCTGTCCGGCTGCGTGGCGCGCAAGCTGACCGAACACGTCGAGCTGCGCGCGGGCGAGGAAGCGGTCGTCTGCACGCTGATGCGCCAGGTCGGCAAGCTGCTCGTGGTCTGCTATCTCGATCAGGAATGGGACCGCATTCGGCGCCGGGCGGCCGAGCTGCACGGCGACGAAACGGCCGCGTGCATCGACGTGCTCGGCGTCGGCTTCGACGAGATCGGCCTCGAGGCCGCCGCGCGCTGGCGCCTGCCCGACATGATCTGCGCGGGCATGGCGAACGACGATCACGCGGGCGACGACGAATCGCGCGACGACGATCGCGACACCGACGACACGGCCCTCGCCGGCAGCGACGCGGACGACGAGCATGCGCAATGGCTGCGCGCGGTGAGCCGCTGCTCGACCGACGTCGCGAGCACGCTCGCGATGCCGGAAGGCCCGCAGCGCGACGCGCGCATCGGCACGCTCGCGCAGCACTATGCGCCGATCCTCGACATGCCGTCCGGCGCGCTCGTCGAGATTGCCGAGCAACTCGCACGCGAGGAAGCGAGCGACACCGTGATGCGCGAGATCGTCGAACTGCGCGCGAATGCGGATGCGATCGCGCGCGCGCAGGCGGAGCCGGAAGCGTGCCTCGAAGCGGGCCTCGCCGATCTGCGCGCGCTGCCGTCCGAGCACGTGCTGACGCCGGTGCTCGCGCTCGCATCCGAAAGCCTGCTCGCGGGTCTCGCGTTCACGCGCACCGTGATGTTCGTGCGGCACGACGACGGCACGTTCGCCGCGCGTCTCGGCTTCGGTCCCGACGTCGACGCCGTGCTCGACCGGCTGCGCTTCGACGAACGCTTCGAGCCAGACGTGTTCCATCTCGCGATCACGAATTCGGTCGGCATCTTCATCGAGCACGCGCAGGAGCCGAAGATGCTGCGCCGGCTGCCCGCGTGGTATCTCGACGCGTTCGACGACACGCATTCGTTCGTGCTGCTGCCGGTGCGCGCCGGCGGTTCGACGGTCGCGCTGCTGTACGGCGACTGGGCCGGCGCGCAGCCCGCGCGCAAGATCACGCAGCAGGAGATGAGCGTGCTCAACGAGCTTGCGCGCGAGCTGAGCCGGTTCTTCCCCGCGTAGCGGCGGCCCAAAAGCAAACCGGCCGCATCGTGCGGCCGGCTGGCGAAAAGCGACGGAATCGAAACGCGCTTACTTGAGCGTGACGGGCACGCTGAAGTACTTCTTCGCGAGCGAGTCGATCGTGCCGTCGGCCTTCAGTTCCTTCAGCGCCTGATCGAGCGCGGTCTTCAGCGTCGCGTCGTTCTTGCGCAGGCCGAAGCCGACGCCCGAGCCGAGAATCTCGGCATCGCTGACGGTGCCGCCCGCGAATGCGAAGCCCTGGCCTTGCGGCTTCGACAGGAAGCCCTTCGCGCCCGCTTCCGAATCCTGGAACGTCGCGTCGAGACGGCCCGACTTCAGGTCGGCGTAGGCGAGATCCTGCGTCTGGTACGGCACGACTTCGACGCCGGCCGGCGCCCACTTCTTCTTCGCGTACGCTTCCTGGATCGTGCCCTGCAGCACGCCGACGCGCTTGCCCTTCAGCGATTGCGGCGTCGGCTGCAGGCCGCTGCCCTGCTTCGCGATCAGCTGGTTCGGGATCGTGTAGATCGGATCGGTGAAGGCGATCGCGTGCTTGCGCTGATCGGTGATCGTCATGTCCGAGTTGATCGCGTCGAACTTGCGCGCCTGCAGCGCGGGGATCAGGCCGTCGAAGTCGTTCTCGACCCACACGCACTTCGCCTTCAGCTTCGCGCACACGGCGTTGCCGATGTCGATGTCGAAGCCGGTCAGCTTGCCGTCGGGCGTCTTGTATTCGAACGGCGCATACGAGGCTTCGACGCCGAACCGGATCTCCTTCAGATCCGCCGCAAACGCGCTGCCTGCCGCTACCGCCGATGCCGCCACTACCGCGTGCGCGGCCACTTTACGCCAATCCAACTTCATCAGGTGTTCTCCTCGATACTCGAATGTTCCGGAACTACGGGCGCATGCATCATTGCAGGGCCGGATGACGACGGCAACCGCGACGACGCGCCGTGATGCGGCGCAACAGCCGCAAGGCCGCGATTGTACCAATCCGCGCGGCCCGCGCCGCAAAGCGGCCGTGCTGCATCGCGCGCGCGGCGCCCCGACGCAGGCGCACGAAACGCGCAAGACGATGTCGCAAACAGGCAAGCCTGCGGTGCCGGCGCGGCGCCGGCCGGCCCGTCAGACGAGCGCGGCCAGCGTGTCGCGCGTCGTATCGACGACGAGCAGCCCCGCGCGCAGGCCGGGCTTCACCGACGGATTCGGAAACACGATGCGTTCCTCGTCGTGCCGCACCGTGTAGCGGTAATCGCCGTCCTGCGCGAGCACCGTGCCGCGCGCGAACGCGGTGAAGTTCGCGACGTCGGGTGCGACGAACAGCTCGAGCGCGTCGCTCTGTTTCGTGATCTGGTCGATCACCGTGAACACGCGCGGCAGCGGCGCGTCGGCGTCGCGCGGCGCGCCCGACACGAGCCGGCGCACCGCGCGGTCGGCCGGCGCGAAGCGCGCGAGATCGTTCTGCCCGAACGGGCGCACCTTGCCGAGTTCGAGCGTGCACGCCAGTGCGCCGCAGTGTTCGGCCGTGAAGTGCGAATACGTATTGCCCTTCGCGGTGTGCAGCAGCACGGCTGCGATGCGTGCGTCGCCGAGCCATTCGACCATCGCGCGCGACGGCGGCGTGCCCGTATGCGGCAGCAGCGCAAACTGCTCGAAGACCGAGGCGCGGATCGCCGTATGCATGTCGATGTGCCAGCGTGCGCCCTGCTCGGGCGAGCCGGCGAAGAACGTGCGCGCGGCCGCCTCGAGCTGCGCGGCGCGCGGCGCCTCGCGGCTCGCCGGCAACTGGGCGTGCCGGCCGCTGAACAGCCGGTTCAGGTCGTCGTCGAGATAGCGCTCGCCCGCGCGCATCGCCGGTACGTTGCCGAGCACGACGAGCAGCCGGCACGCGAGCGGCAGCGCGCCCGTGCCGACGTCGCGCACGAGCATCGACAACAGCTCGATCGGCGCGGTCTCGTCGCCGTGCACGCCGGCCGACACGAGCACGCTCGCACGCGCCGCGTCGCTCGCCGCCGGTTCGAACGCGAGCAGCCCGTCGCCGAGCCAGTGCCAGCGCACCGCGCCGCCGGCGCACATGCCGTCGTGCGCGTCCGGCACGCGGCCGGCGAGCGTCGCGGCAAGGAAGTCGCCGAGCAGCGCGTCGGCGGCGATGCGGGCCTCAGCGCTGGAAGTCATACAGCGACCCGACGCGCAGGATCTGCGTGAGCTCGTCGAGCGCCGTGCGCGATTCGACGAGCAGCGCCGGATCGGCGAGGTCGTCCGGCGCGAGGCGATCGCGGTAGTGCTTCTCGATCCACGCGTCGAGCGCCGTGAACAGCGTGTCGTCGATCCATACGTTCGACGTGACGGCCGCACGTTCCGCGTCGGTCAGCACGACGCGCAGACGCAGGCACGCGGGACCGCCGCCGTTCTTCATGCTCTCGCGCAGGTCGAACACCAGGACGTCGCGGATCGGGCCGTTGCCGGCCGCCAAGTGGTCGAGATAGGCGGCGACGTTCGCGTTCTCGCGGCATTCCTGCGGCACGACGAGCACCTGCGAGCCGTCCGCGCGCGACAGCAGCTGGCTGTTGAACAGATACGACGTGACCGCGTCGTTGACGCTCACGGCCGCGTCGGGCACCTCGATCACGTTCAGGCGTGCGCCGCGCGCGTCGAGCGCGGCCGTCAGCGTGTCGTAGATCGCCTGCTTGTTGACGAACGCGCGCTCGTGCGTGAACAGCGTGTCGCGGTTGCCGACCGAGATCACGTCGTTGTGGAACACGCCCGCGTCGATCACGTCCGGATCCTGCTGCGCATAGACGGTCGCCTCTTCCGCGAGCCCGTGACGCTGCGCGACCGCGCGGCTCGCCTCGAACGTCTGACGCGCCGGGTAGCGCTTCGGCTCCGGCCCGCGACGGTATTCGGAGCGGCCGTACACGAAGAACTCGACGCCCGGCTTGCCGTATTCCGCGCAAAAGCGCGTGTGGTTCGCCGCGCCTTCGTCGCCGAGCGCGGGTGTGCCCGTCAGCGCATCGTGCACCGCGAAGTGCGCGCGATCGGCGAACAGCGTCGACAGCGTACGGCGCGTCGCTTCGTGCTCGATCGCGCGATGCAGCTTGCTGCACAGGTTCGCCGGCGTGAAGTGCACGCGGCCGTCGGCGGTATCCGCGGACGGGCTGACGGTGGCCGCGTTCGCGGTCCACATCGCCGAGGCCGAGCTCGCGGCGGCGAGCAGCTCCGGCGCCTGCTTCGCGGCTTTCGCGATCACGTCGGCGTCCTTGCCGGAGAAACCGAGCTCGCGCAGCAGGCGCAGCGACGGCCGCTCCTGCGGCGGCAGCACGCCCTGTGCAAAGCCGAGATCGGCGAGCTGCTTCATCTTGCGCAGCCCCTGCTTCGCGGCCGCCTTCGGATTCGCGACGGATTTCTCGTTGTTCAGCGACGCCACGTTGCCGAACGACAGCCCGGCGTAGTTGTGGGTCGGGCCGACGAGTCCGTCGAAATTGGCTTCTTGTGCGTTCATCGTCGTTCCCTCGATCAGAAGTGCAGGCCCGGCGACAAGCTCGCGGGCAGAGTCAGTTGCGCGCTTTCCACCGACGCCATCGGATACGCGCAGTAGTCGGCCGCGTAGTACGCGCTCGGACGGTGGTTGCCCGAGCGGCCCGTGCCGCCGAACGGCGCGGCCGACGATGCGCCGTTGGTCGGCCGGTTCCAGTTGACGATCCCCGCGCGAATCGTGCGGCGGAAGTGCTCCCAGGCGCGCGCGTCGTCGGCGAGCAGGCCGGCCGACAGCCCGAACGCGGTGTCGTTCGCGCGTGCGATCGCTTCGTCGAAATCCGCATAGCGGACGATCTGCGCGAGCGGGCCGAAGTGCTCTTCGTCGGGCAGGTTCGCGACGTTCGTCACGTCGACGATCGCCGCGTTCACGAAGCCGAGCCGCGGATCGCGCTGCTTCATCGCGATGATCGGCTGCGCGCCCTGCTCGATCAGGCGCGACTGTGCGTCGACGAGCTTCGCGGCCGCGCGTGCCGAGATCACCGCGCCCATGAACGGCTGCGGATCGGCGTCGAACACGTCGGCCGTGATCTTCGACGTGACGTCGACGAAGCGCGCGAGGAAGCGGTCGCCGAACGCGCCCTGCGGCACGAAGATGCGGCGCGCGCACGTGCAGCGCTGGCCGGCCGACAGGAACGCGGACTGGATCGTGTGATGCACGGCCGCGTCGATGTCCTCGACTTCACCGATCACGAGCGGGTTGTTGCCGCCCATCTCGAGCGCGAGCACGATCTCCGGACGGCCGCCGAACTGCTTGTGCAGCAGCGTGCCGGTGTCCGAGCTGCCGGTGAAGAACAGGCCGTCGATCTGCCGGTGATTCGCGAGCGCGATGCCCGTGTCCTTCTCGCCCTGTACGAGATTCAGCACGCCGGCCGGCAGGCCCGCGTCCTTCCAGACTTCGACGGTTGCCTGCGCGACGCCCGGCGCGAGCTCGGACGGCTTGAACACGACCGTGTTGCCCGCGATCAGCGCCGGCACGATATGGCCGTTCGGCAAGTGGCCGGGGAAGTTGTACGGGCCGAACACCGCGACGACGCCGTGCGGACGATGGCGCAGCACGGCAACGCCGTCGGCCATGTCCTGGCGCTTCTCGCCCGTGCGTTCCTGATAGGCCTGGATCGAGATGCCGACCTTCGCGGCCATCGCTGCGACTTCGGTGCGCGCTTCCCAGAGCGGCTTGCCGGTCTCGCGGCCGATCGCGGCGGCGAGCGCTTCCTTGCGTTCGTTGAGCAGCGCCGCGAAGCGCTTCGCGATCGCGCAGCGCGATTCGAAATCGAGCGCCGACCAGTCGGCGAACGCGCGGCGCGCGCTCATGACCGCGCGATCGACGTCCGCGGCGGACGCGCTCGCGCCCTGCCACGCGATGTCGTCGGTGCCCGGATTGCGCGAAGCGAACGCGGGGCCCGAGCCGGCGACCCAGGCGCCGTCGATGAAGAGTTCCGTCATGATTCGTTTATCCCTGTTTGGCTTTGAGCGGCAGCACGCGCACCGGATCGCCGGCCTTCACGCGCAGCGCGGCGGCATCGTCGGCGGACAGCACGAACGCGCCGTTCGCGGCGATGCCCGGTGCGACACCGACGCGGAAGTCGGCGAGCGACGTGTTCGACACGAGCGATTTCGGCGCGTGGCCCTCCTGCGCATCGTCGCCCGCGTTCGGCACGCCGATCGCGACCGGCACGACGACGCTCTCGCGCACCGTGCGCAGGTCGTTGATGTGGCATTCGAGCACGGGGCCCGCGTCGAAGATGTCGACGTGGTTCTGATAGCGCAGCCCTTCCGCTTCGAGCATCTTGCGGGCGGGCAGCGTGTCGCGATGCGTGAGGCCGACCGCGTCCTGCGCGTCCTGCGGCAGCAGGTCGACGTACACCGGATAGCGCGGCATCAGTTCCGCGAGGAACGACTTGCGGCCGTGCGAGCTCAGGTAGTCGGCCGCATTGAAATCGATCTGATAGAAATGCGAACCGACCGCGCGCCAGAACGGCGACGTGCCGTCCTCGTCGAAGTGGCCGCGCAGTTCGGCGCAGATGCGCTCCGGAAAGCGGTCGCGGAACTGCGCGATGAACATGAAGCGCGAGCGCGACAGCAGCCCGCCGACGCCGCCCGTCCGATAGCGCGGGCTCAGGAACAGCGAGCACACTTCCGCGTAGCCCGTGAGGTCGTGCGAGATGTTCAGCGCCGACATGCGCGTCCACACGCCGAGCTCCTGGCTCGCGTGCACGACGGTGCTCACGCGGTAGTTGTAGAACGGCTGCTCGAGCCCGACCTGCGACTCGATCCCGCACACGCCCGCGATGTCGCCCGTCTGCGAGTCTTCCATCACGAAGAAGTAGCCGGCTTCGGCCGGTGCGGCCTGGCCGGCCAGCGTGCGGCGCGAGCGCTCGATGCGCGCGGCCAGCGCGTCGCGGTCGGGCTTGAACGTGGTCAGCCCCGGCCCGGTTTCCTGCGCGAGCGACACGAGCGCGTCGACGTCGCCCGTTTGTACGACCCGAACGACGATCATGCTGCGTCCCCCTTCATCTCTTCATCGTCGCGGCGATGCAGCGGCACGCAGCGCACGACATCGCCATCCTTCACATCGAGCGCCGCGCGCACGTCGCCCGACAGCGGCGCATGTGCGGCGTCGGCCGGCAGGTCCGCGAGCACGCAGCGGAACGACTCGCCGCTGCCCGACGACACCATGTACGCGACGTCGCCCTGCTCGCGCGCCGCTTCGCGCACGATGCGCTCGCTGCCGTGCCGCACGCACGCGGTGCGGTCGACCTGCGCGGTGAGCACCGGGCCCGCGTCGAAGATGTCGACGAAGCGGTCGGGCTCGAAGCCTTCCTCGAGATGGATGTCGTACGCGAGCAGTGCGCTTTCGTTCGGCTCGCCGAGCACGCGCTGCGCGGCTTCCGGCAGCAGCGGCACGTAGAGCGGATACGCGGGCATCACTTCCGCGATGAACGTGCGGCTGCGGCCGCCCGACGCGATGTCGACGTCGGTGAAATCGCGGCCGAAGAACTTGCGGCCCACCGCTTCCCAGAACGGCGACGCGCCGTTCTCGTCGCTGACGCCGAGCAGCAGCGTGAACACTTCCGGCGTGAAGCGCCGGCGATTCGCGGCGATGTACATCATGCGCGCACGCGAGATCAGGTGCGCGGCCGCGTCGCCGCGCAGCGACGGATCGACGTAGAAGCCGGCCAGGCGGCTCTTGCCGGTCAGTTCGTGCGACATCGTCAGCGCGTGGATCTTGCGGTTCACGTGCAGCTCGCGCGACGCGTGGATCAGTGCGTCGTTGCGAAACGCGTAGAACGGCTCCGAGTAGCCGGCGGCCGCCACGATGCTCGCCGTGCCGAGCAGCTTGCCGGTTGTCGAATCCTCGAGCACGAACAGATAGAACTCTTCGCCGGCGAAATCGACGTCCGCGCGAAACGAGTCCTCGGAGAGCGCGACGCGCGCTTCGAGCGCCGCGCGATCGTGCGGCAGCGAGTGCAGGACCGGCTGCGCGGTGCGCGCCATGTGCGCGAGCGCATCGAGATCCGTGAGTTTGCCGGGGCGAACAAATAGCATCGTCGTTCCTGTTCTGCGGTGGGCGCGCGGGATCAGCGCGCGGTGGCTTCCTGCGTCGCGAGCACTTGCTCGACGGCCTTCTCGAAGCGCTTCACGCCTTCGTCGAGCAGATCGAACGGAATCACGAGCGACGGCACGAAGCGCAGCACGTTCGGGCCCGCGATCAGCATGATGAGGCCTTGTTCGGCGGCGGCGTTCACGAAGTCCTTGGCGCGGCCTTCGAACGCGGCCGTGAGTTCGGCGCCGACGAGCAGGCCTTTGCCGCGCACGTCCTTGAAGATGCCGAAGCGTGCGTTGATGCGTTCGAGCGCGCCTTTCAGGCGCACGCTGCGTTCGCGCACGCCTTCGAGCAGGGCCGGCTCGCCGATCAGTTCGACGACCTTGTCGGCGATGGCCGAGGCGAGCGGGTTGCCGCCGTAGGTCGTGCCGTGCACGCCGACCTTGAAGTGCGCGGCGAGCGCGTTCGTCGTCAGCATCGCGCCGATCGGGAAACCGTTGCCGAGCGCTTTCGCGGTCGTCAGGATGTCGGGCGTGACGCCCGTGTCCATGTACGCGTAGAACTGGCCCGTGCGGCCGACGCCCGTTTGCACTTCGTCGAAGATCAGCAGTGCGTCGTTGGCGTCGCACGCTTCGCGCAGCGCCTTGAGGAAGGCCGGATCGGCCGGGATCACGCCGCCTTCGCCCTGCACGGGCTCGACGATCACGGCGCAGGTTTGCGGGCCGATCGCAGCTTTGGCGGCTTCGATGTCGTTGTACGGCAGATGCTTGATGCCGGCCGGCACGGGGCCGAAGCCTTCCGAGTATTTCGGCTGGCCGCCGACGCTGACCGTGAAGAACGTGCGGCCGTGGAACGACTGCACGAACGAGATGATTTCGAATTTGTCGGCGCCGTGGCGATCGAACGCGACGCGGCGCGCGAGCTTCAGTGCGGCTTCGTTCGCTTCCGCGCCCGAGTTCGCGAAGAATGCGCGATCGGCGAACGTCAGCGATTCGAGGCGCTTCGCGAGGCGCAGGACCGGCTCGTTCGTGTAGCCGTTGCCGATGTGCCAGAGCTTGCGGCTTTGCTCGTCGAGCACCTTCAGCAGTTCAGGATGGCCGTGGCCGAGCGACGTGACCGCGATCCCGCAGGCGAAGTCGATGTATTCGCGGCCGTCGGTGTCCCACACGCGCGAGCCCTCCGCGCGATCCGGCACGAACGGGGCGGGGGAAAACACCGGCACCATCACTTCGTCGAAAGTCTGGCGGTTCACGGTCGGGGTCGTCATGGTCGTTCCTTTCGGTTTCGTAAGAGGGTTCAACAGGATCAAGTTTAGGTAAGGGTGACGCAAGCGTCTTGCGGAATTGCGACGGGTTCTATCGGAAGCGGATAGTGCGGGGTATTTTGCCCTCTCGGGCTTTGGGGGTGCGGGTTTGTTCGTATTTTTGGGGCGGTTTTTTGGCGGTTTGGGTGGTCCGCCTGCGTTGGGCGTGAAGCACCTGGGATCGTGTCGGTCTATTAGCGTCGCCCCTGCGCGGGGCGGCGGTTACTTTTCTTTGTCTTGCCAAAGAAAAGTAACCAAAAGAAAGGCGCTGTGAAAACGCAAGACTTCCCGGTGCCATGGTCACTCGCGTGGCCCCGAGGGGGTGTCAGGATTTCCGTGTTCAAGGCGGGTTGAGTAATTACACGGAAG